>JBKECE010000262.1:0-3028 GCA_047974325.1 Dysgonomonas sp.
AGAGCGTAGCCCATGCTCTTAACATCGGATCCATGTATTTTTTACTATCTAACAGACCATTTCTGATACCCCATGCCATGCCATAACAGAAGAATGCCGAAGCACTATTTTCAGGTAGAGGATAAGAATCACTGTCGAGTAGACTGGCATGCCATGAGCCTCGTTCATCCTGTGTTTTCAGAACTCCTTCTGCCAAATCTTTGAACAGATCTATATAGTATTGTCTGTTATGATAGTCTTTTGGCAGATTGTCTAAAATTAAAGGAATGCCAGCCAGTACCCATCCGTTGCCTCGTGCCCAGAATTGCTTTTCTCCGTTAGGCTCACGCAAGTTGATCTTGGAGCAATCTCTGAAATATAATTTTGCCCCTTTGTCGTATAGAGAATCGGTACATTCTTTAAACTCTTTATCCATGAAGTCTGCATATTTTTTATTACCAGTCATAGTATATAGCTCTGCATACACCGGAGGAGCCATGAATAAGGCATCGCACCACGACCAACGTTCGTCACGTCCTTTTGGATGTGTTTTCAGAAGGGGAGCAGACGAAGGATTTTTGACTACATAGTCGAGCCGTTCTACAGTGTGAGTTATAAAATCTTTATCACCATATCTTTTATATAGATCGAGATACATTTGCGATACACAAATATCGTCGGCATGATACGGTCTGTAATATACGTTGTAGCCATGACGCTCACCTTGTGCTTTCAGAAAATCGAAATACGCTTCGTTGTTGGTTTCTTTTGCCCATTCCGATAAGCCTTTATACCATGCTCCGTTTGTCCAATCGAGCGCATGGTGTTTTACCGAAAGTTGATTCTTGATCTGCCAGCTGGCAACACGATTGCATATTTCCATCGTTTTTTCTATGGTTTGAGGAAACAGGCGTACTGTCAGTGTCACCGTTTCTTTAGGAGCAATCTTCGTTTTATATCCGATAATACTTACTCCCGGGTTGGGAGTATCAAAATCGTTGGTCGGCGTTGCCGATGTTACAAATGGTTCTGATTCTGCCGGAACAGATAAAAATACTGATTTACCATCCTGTATCAGGAAAAATCCTCCACCGGTGGGTACTACTTTTGCTTTGGTGAGCATACTCCAAGTTAAGTTGGCAGTTTCGGCATTGGTTCTCACCAAGTCTTTTATCTCTATGTATTCTTCGTTTACTATTGCTATGTTGCGTGAAGCATAGGCTAATTGCCCCTCGTATAGAGGTGAGAGATCGAGAGTTGTTTCTTTTAGCTTCGGAGCGTTTTTGTGAGATGTAATTTCTGCTCGTCCATTCACATCGAATAGCTTGTCGTTTACAGAAAAAACATTGTGAGCAAAATTATTATACCTGAATATACTCCAGCGTTGACTATTTTGAGTTTTGTCCCACAACGAAATACCATGCTTTTCGAGTGAGGCATAATCTTGTGGTCCTAAATCAATAGCCCACCGCACTCCTAAAGCATCTATTACAAATGAACCTTGATCGAGATGATTGTGCGTATTGTCGGACGGTAGCCCTCCCTTTATGCCTACATAGATAGCATCTTTCGTCCCCCATTCGGTACGCATCAATGATACAGGTGTTTCGTTTTTGGCAACAAAGGTCAGTGGTAATCTGTCTGTGTTGGTTTCGCTCAGTTTGAAATTGTGCCCGAATATAAAAATAGAAGGTAGCATACGGCTATATTGCTCATAATTATATTTCTTTAGATTGAGCAGATAGTTCATTTCGTAGTTTATAAGAGCAGGGTCGTTCATTTTTTTTGCGAACCAAAACATAGATGTATTGAGGCGGATGCCCGAATCTGAATCTCCAAAGTTGAAAGGTTGAAGAGTTGGACTAATCATGTGCATAATGTAATATGCACTTTTTGTGAAACCCGGAATATCGGACAACCCGAAGTCCGTTCCATATATCTGTTCTAGTAAAGCTAATAGCATTACATTATAGGTTGTTCCATAGTGCCAGTATCCATAACCTTCAGGATAAGCACCATCTGGTCCATAACGGTTCATTGGTTTTCGGATGCTCTCGACAGAACGTTCTATGATCTCTTTTGCCAGCTTTGGCTGATCTTCTATTATAGCCACAGCACCGTATGCCATAGCAGTATTACATACCTGATTCCAATTGTTATCACGTTCTAGAAATGCGTTATATTTGTTGTCCAGCGAAGGGTTCAATCCTTTTTCTAATATAGCGTCTTTTATTAGTTCTCGGGAATCTTTATCTAATGTATTATATAACCAGTCGTAGCCGATAGAGACGGCCATAGTCATTTCTGCTACATCGAGAAAGTGGCTTGGATTCCAGTCTTGATATTGGCAAACAGCTAATAGCTCTGCTTTTGCACGTTCTGCATACTTGTTGTTTTCTGTTGTGCGAAAGGCATATGAAAGCATGAAAATACGATATAAGGCCTCTCTAGATGTACTGAGCATACGTATTCCTTCTATTTTGCGTTCGAGAGGTGCTGTTGTCAAAAGCTGATCGCATGCCTTTAATGTATTTTGTTGCATAACACTCCAAACCGAATCGTTTGAAATGTTTTGCACCAACTGATATTTCCCTTTTTCGGGTAATAAAATACGAGGATGCGGTAAGTTTTTTATATCAGGTATCGTTGTTTTTCCACATACCGATTGAGCAAAGAAAATAAGACTGAAGATAAGGAGTAATATTACTGTATTTACTTTCATTGACTAATGTTTATTAATAAAATCATATAAACTACAGAGAAGCAAATTAGGGCTTCTCTGTAGTTTATACCTGTTTTTTAGAACTTGAAGCTAAATCCTCCACGGGCAGTTATACCATTGTATTGAAGATTGTATATACGGCTTTTATTGCCAAAATAAGAGTAACTTTCACTATTGAGAACATTTACTACTTCGGCCCAAAGAGTCAAACCTTTATAAATATTAACCGAGCCATTAAGGTCTAGCTGCCAACGATCGTTTTGCCAAATATCACGTTCCGAGTTAGAACCGAGAGCGTTGATGAAAGAACCCATATAGTTCATCGAG
>JBKECE010000264.1:0-55748 GCA_047974325.1 Dysgonomonas sp.
CTATCATATGCTGGTTTACGAACTGCTTTCTCCATCGCTTGACGAAACAGAAAAATCGTGGCTCAAAGAAAAAACCAAAGCAATATAATTAAAGAAAACAACTGATATATCTATCCACACAATGGCTCTAATTAAAGAAGTAAGAGGATTCATGCCCCAAATAGGAGAAAACGCTTTTCTGGCAGACAATGCCACCATCATAGGCGATGTGATAATGGGCGACGATTGCAGCATCTGGTTCAACGCCGTTCTGCGAGGCGATGTCAACTCGATCCGCATCGGCAACCGTGTCAACATTCAGGACGGAACAGTTCTGCATACACTCTACCAGAAATCGACTGTTGAGATAGGCGACGATGTATCCATCGGACACAACGTTGTGGTTCACGGTGCAAAGATAGAAAACGGAGCACTCATCGGCATGGGAGCAATCGTTCTCGACCATGCAGTGATTGGTGAAGGGGCAATCGTTGCCGCCGGTTCCGTTGTGTTAAGTGGAACACAAGTTGAAGCCGGAAGCATCTATGCCGGAGTTCCGGCTAAATTTGTCAAAAAAGTGGATCCTGAACAAGCGAAAGAAATGAATCAAAAAATCGCAAAAAACTACCTGATGTATTCGGGTTGGTTCAAAGACGATGAATTATAGAAATAGATACAGATAATTCCAATTCTTTTGTGGATTTGAAGGGTTTTATTCCTAAACATAATGCTCAATGCCCAAGGAAAAAGGAGGCGATATTTTGCCTTGGCTACACATTACGACCAGTAATGCCAAACGGTAATTGACATTTAGGCTTAAATACGGATAACCATTAAAAACTAACCCTTATGAAAATAAAACACACAATACTATTGGAAATAGCCTTGTTCATCCTTTCGGCAGCTGTTCATGCGCAACAGTCACAGGAGAACTCAGTGATACCTTCCAAAACAACTTCGCCAACGACTGAGGAATATGATAATGTTGATATTTTTCTGAAGGTTTAGCAGTAGTGATATTCAATGATAAATGGGGTTATATCGACCCAAGCGGAAAAGAAGTTATTCTTCGCAAATATGACTTTGCTTTTTCTTTTAAAGAGGGTTTAGCGGCAGTGAGACTCAATGGAAAATGGGGATTTATTGACCATGCCGGGAAAGAAGCTATTCCCTTCAAATATGACGGAGCTTTGTTTTTTAAAGAGGGTTTAGCGGCAGTGAGACTCAATGGAAAATATGGATTTATAGACCATGCCGGGAAAGAAGTTATTCCCTTCAAATATGACTATGCTTTTCCTTTTAAAGAGGGTTTAGCATCAGTGAGACTCAATGGAAAATATGGATTTATTGACCAAGCCGGGAAAAAAGTTATTCCCTTCAAATATGATAATATTGATTCTTTTTCCGAGGGTTTAGTGGCAGTGAAACTCAATGGAGGATGGGGTTTTATCAATCAAGCCGGGAAAAAAGTTATTCCATTCAAATATGACTATGTTTCTCCTTTTTCTGAGGGTTTAGCATCAGTAAAACTTAATGGAAAATATGGATTTATCGACAAAACCGGGAAGGAAGCTATTCCCTTCAAATATGACTATGCTTATTCTTTTTCCGAGGGTTTAGCATCGGTGAAACTCAATGGAATATATGGATTTATCAACGAAACTGGGAAAGAAGCTATTCCCTTCAAATATGACTTTGCTTTTTCTTTTTCCGAGGGTTTAGCACTAGTGGAACTCAATGAAAAACATGGATTTATAGACAAAACCGGGAAGGAAGCTATTCCCCCAAAATATGACGGTGCTCTTCCTTTTTCTAAGGGCTTAGCACGTGTGAAACTCAATGGAAAATATGGAGTTATCGACAAAACCGGAAAAGAAGTTATCCCCCTCAAATATAACTATATTTCTTTTTTTTTCGAGGGTTTAGCATCAGTGGAACTCAATGGAAAATATGGATTTATCAATCAAGCCGGAGTAGAAATTATTCCCCGCAGATATGACGATATATCTTCTTTTTCCAATGGTTTAGCATCAGTGGAACTCAATGGAAAATGGGGGTTTATCAATCAAGCCGGAGTAGAAATTATTCCCCTAAAATATGATCATGCTTTTTCTTTTAAAGAGGGTTCAGCGACAGTAGAACTCAATGAAAAATGGGGGTTTATCAATCAAGCCGGAGTAGAAATTATTCCTCTCAAATATGACTTTGCTTATTCTTTTTCTGAGGGTTTAGCATCAGTGAAACTCAATGGGAAATGGGGCTATATCGACCAAGCCGGAAAAAAAACTATTCCCTTCAAATATGACTTTGCATTTTCTTTTTCCGAGGGTTTAGCACCAGTAGAACTCAATGGAAAATGGGGCTATATCGACCAAGCCGGAGAAGAAATTATTCCCCCAAAATATGACTTTGCTAGTTATTTTCACGAGGGTTTAACGATTGTGAAACTTAATGGTAAAAATCTTTATATAGACAAACAAGGCAACGAATATGAATCGATAGAAGAAGCCAAGGAAGTCGTAAAGCCGTAAAGCAATAAAAAATAAGCCCTTATGGAAATAAAATATTGCCTACAAAAATAAATTAGTTGAACGTTCAACTAATTTATTTTTGTTGTATCTTTGCGCAAAGTTTTTTTAGGGCATATGATGCAAAAGTTTATTCACACGGTTTTGAAGACGCAGTCCTCATACCGGCAGGTTATCCAGAAATGTCTCCGCCTAAACAATATCGACCTGACATTTGAGATGCTTTACATTTTACACTATCTTTCCAAAAACGACAGGATAAATCAACAGGAATTATCAAATCTGACATTTAAGGACAAGTCGAGCCTTTCCTATCTGATAACGAATATGGAAAAGCGAGGTTACATTGTGCGCGAAGAAGACACAAAAGACAAACGCAACAAGTTAATCATTTTCACACCCGAAGGTAGGCAGCTTTTTCATGAAGTGAGAACTCTTCTCGATCAGGAATATGCTAGAATGGAACAAAAAATAGATGCCGAAAAAATGCAGTCCTGCATCTGTTATCTGGAAGAAATTTCAGTTTTGGTAAAAGAATTCAAATGAAAAGATATCTATTTTTTTTACTCCTTAGCTCTGGCTGCCGGATCTGTTCGGCGCAAAGTGCCTATCAACTCACGGTTGACGAACTGTTTACACGTGGACTCGAAAACAGCATAGCCATCCAATCGGCAGTTGTGAAAACACAACTCTCTGCCGACAAGGTGAGTCTAGCAAGAAACAAACAATTGCCTGATATATCCGTTGGCGGTGCATTCGGCTTTGTCGGAACTCCGACCATATTAGACACAGACCTATCGTTTCTCAAACATTCCGACACACCGGATTGGAAACAAAACTACCAGATAACAGTTACACAACCACTCTACCAAGGCGGAAAAATCCGAAACAACATTAGTCGTAGTCAATTGGAAGAGGAAATCGCCAAGCTCTCTCTGCAAAAAGACAAAGCGGAACTCAAATATTGGCTGATCGGAAAGTATCTGGACCTATTCAACCTCTACAAAAAGCGTGACCTTTACACCCAGAACATCGAAGAGGCAAAAATACGACTGCGCGACATCGAAAAAATGAAGGAACAAGGCATGATAACCACCAACGATGTGCTGCGAAGCAAACTCACTCTCACTAACTATCAACTAGCCTATGACGAATCGGTCAATGACATTGCTCTGGTATCTCAACAATTAGACATTGTGCTCGGATTGGACGAAGCGTTGATACTCGAACCCGACGACAATCTTTTGTCAGCAGCGATGGATCTGAAAGACGAAGCATATTATGTGGAAGAAGCTTATGCCCTGTATCCCGATTTGCAGATTGCCAACAGTAATATCGAACTGGCTAGAAACAATCTGGAAATAACCAAATCCGATTATTTACCGAATCTTTCACTGCAAGTCAGTAATGCTCTGGTCAGACCCATACCATACGTTGTTCCGACTCAGGATCTATTCGTCAATTCATGGGGAGTAACATTGAATCTGTCTTACCGCATATCGGCATGGTTCGACAAAAAACATAGCATGGGTTCGGCTAAGCGTCAGATACAATTACAAGAACTGGCTAAAGATCAACAGATGCAAACCATCCGCACAGCGGTCAAAACCGCCTATCTGAAACATAGCGAAGCCCTCAACAGAATTAAAGTGCTTGAAGAGTCGGTCACACAGGCTGATGAAAACTATAGAGTGATGAAAAATAAATATTTCAACCAACTATCCATCCTCACCGACATGCTGGATGCTAATTCGGTGCAACTCAATGCCCAACTTCAACTCACCACTGCCAAAGTCAATGCAGTGTATACTTACTATCAGCTGCAAAAAATCAGCGGAAACCTTTAACTTATGGATATTGATAATAAACTGGAAACTGAAAAAGAGAAAGAGGAAATAAGAGAAGCGTACAGAAAGCTCCGCAACAAACGCCGTCGTAATTATATCCTGAACAGCATAAGCATATTGCTTGCTCTGGGTGGTGTGATATGGGCTTGCACTTTCTTCTACCGCTACTACAAATTCGAGATCACGAATGATGCCACCGTAGAACAGTATATAACGCCCATCAATTCCCGCATCACAGGCTATGTGAAAGAAGTTCTCTTCACCGAGCATCAGTGGGTGAATGCCGGCGACACGCTGCTCATCATCGACGACCGTGAATTTAAGATCCGCCTCACCGATGCGGAAGCCTCTTTGCTGGATGCCCGCAATTCGGGGTCGGTATTGTCTTCGAGCATCAGCACTTCGGCAAGTAATGTTGCTGTGTCGGATGCAAATATTGAAGAATCGAAAGCCCGTCTCTGGCGTGCCGAACAAGACCTGAAACGCTATGCCAATCTGTTGGAAGCAGAATCGGTTTCACAGCAGCAATACGATCAGATGAAAAGCGAATACGACGCACAAAAAGCGCACTACAATGCTTTGTTGAGGCAAAAAGAATCTCTGAAATCAGTATCCGTCGAAACGTCTAAAAAACAAGGAAACGTTGAAGCCAACGTTCTCCGCCACGAAGCCGATGTGGAAATGGCAAAATTAAACCTTTCTTACACTGTCATCACGGCTCCTTATAGCGGATACGTGGGCAGACGCACCCTCGATGTAGGACAACTTGTGCAGGCTGGGCAGACAATCACCAACCTGATAAAGAATGAAAACAAGTGGGTGATTGCAAACTATCGCGAAAAACAGATTGGAAATATCCATATCGGACAAGAAGTGCGGTGCAAGATAGATGCTTTCGACAGCAAAGTATTTAAAGGGAAGGTGACTGCCATATCGGAAGCCACAGGATCCAAATATTCGATGCTTCCGACCGACAATTCTGCCGGAAACTTTGTGAAGATACAACAACGCATTCCGGTCAGGATAGAATTTGAAAATATGTCGCCCGAAGACATGAAAAATCTACGTGCGGGAATGATGGTGATAGTAGAAGCCATCAAATAAAAAAAATCAGCGAATGGCTCAGCCTGTCAAAAATCATTTTCGCAATTGGGTGCCTCATTGGCTAAAGATCACCGTCATGTTCATGATTCTTTTGCCCGTGCTGATGGCTAACGGAGCTTATGTCGGCAGCAATGTGGACATTTCCGGCTCGCTCGGAGTGCTTTCCGAAGACATCAATATGGCGTACTATGCCGCATCAGCAGGAATGTGCATTGCCTATTTATTAGTACCCATCATTAAGCCCGTGGCAACTGCAAAAACAATAATTCTTTCCGTATTACTCTTTCAGGTGCTACTCAGTTTGGTGTGCGCTAAAACAAATCTGGTAGAAGTTATCATCATTTGCAGTTTTTTCATCGGCATATTCAAGGGGTTCTCCATGTTTGAGGTGATCGTGATGCTGATGCCCGAACTTAGCCGGAGCGGCACACGAAACGAATTCTATGCCAAATTCTATCCCATCACAATCACCGTAGGGCAATTGTCCCTTGTGCTCACCGCCGAAATGGCATATCAGTATCAATGGCAATATATGTATTATTTTATGATCCTGTTGTTGCTGGTGGCAATGCTGAGTGTTGTTGTCTGCATGGCATACGCACGCCGACTGATACGCATACCATTCAAAGACATAGACTGGCTTGCCCTGCTCATGATTTCGGTCTGCACCATGAGCGTGATCTATGTTTGCACCTATGGCAAGACAAACGACTGGTTCAGCTCTCCGGAAATATCGATAGGAGCAATACTTGCCCTGATCACAGGATATATATTTATCTACAGGCAATTGAATCCCTCCGAAGGAAAAAATCCACTAATCAACATGAGCGTTCTTAAAAACCGGAACTCGGTGGTTGCCTATCTGATGTCTTTCATTTTAATGTTTTTCGTGTCATTCAGTCTATTAGCATCTACATATGTCACCAGCATATTACGGCTAGGTTCTGACCGGGCGAACGAACTATATCTATACATGATTCCCGGCATCATAGCCGGAGGTGTTCTGTGTTATTATTTCTATCTGAAAGCAATACGCATGGCATGGATCATATTTTTCGGGTTCGCGTGTTTCACGTTGTCCATTGCCATTTTGTATTTCAAGGTAGATACCTACGGACTGTATGAAGACATCTACATACCGATGTTTTTGCGAGGAATGGGAATGTTGTCACTTTTTGTTGCGCTGGGAATCTATTGCGTTCAAGGATTGCAGCAAAAACAAATGATGTCCAATGCCTTTTTTCTGATCGCTGCACGCTCCACTCTGGCTCCGGCCATTGGTTCGAGCATATTGAGCAATTGGATCTATCGGCTTCAACAACAAAACATAACCATACTGATGCAAAATGTGGATATGCAAAATGATTTGGCTGTGAGTAGGTTCGGATCATCTGCGAGAAACGCATTAGCACAAGGATGGTCGGCAGAAGATGCGCAACGGATAGCTACAAACTCGATCTACAGCACAGTGCAGACACAAGCTGCATTGGTCAGCATCAAAACCATTCTGGGATGGATGCTCATATTAGGAATCATTGTCCTGATAGGCATCCTACTCTATTTCTTCCAGTTCAAACCTGTTAAGTTGATGAAGGTTGGTAGCGATATGAAAGGATAAACTCTTATATTTGTAGCGGATTGAAAGAATCATGAACCGATGCAAAAACTCGTGCTACACATAAAAATTTTCGCAAAGAAATGGATCGACAGATATTTGTCAGCCCGGCTCAGGTACAAGATAGCCATTCCGGTCTGCCTAGCGCTTTTTTTGTGGTATGTGTTTTGCCTGCCTTCGCCCTTGTTCGACGTGCCTTACAGCACTGTGGTAACAGATCGCAATGGTGAACTGCTCGGCGCACGCATTGCATCCGATCAGCAATGGAGATTTCCGGCTATTGATTCCGTACCTGACAAATACAAAACGTGTCTGACCGAATTTGAAGATCAATATTTTAAATACCATTGGGGTGTAAATCCGTTATCCATCGTCAGAGCCATAAAACAAAATTTCTCACAAAAACGCATCGTCAGCGGAGGAAGCACCATCACCATGCAAACCATCCGCATCGCACGCAACAAAGAACGCACACTCTGGGAAAAATTTGTTGAAATGATTTTAGCCACGCGGCTCGAATTTTCTTATTCCAAAAATGGCATCATTAATTTATACGCTTCACACGCTCCGATGGGTGGAAACGTAGTGGGCATCGGAGCTGCCTCGTGGAGATATTTCGGACACGATGCCTCACAACTCTCGTGGGCCGAAGCCGCAACACTTGCTGTCTTGCCCAATTCTCCGTCCATGATGCACTTTGGACGAAATAGAGATCAATTGCTCAACAAAAGAAATAAGCTGCTGAAAAAACTATACGACAAAAAAATTATGGATAAGACCGATTACGAACTCGCTCTGTCCGAACCTTTGCCGTTCCAACCCTATCCCTTGCCACAATTTGCACCACATTTGGTGACGAAAATATATCTGGAAAATCCGGGCGTAAAGATCAGGTCTACCATAGACAAACACAACCAATTGCAGATCGAAGCCATCTTGTCGCGATGGAATGCCGAATTTGCACAAAACGGGGTGAACAACATCGCTGCCATCGTGATAGACGTGCAAAAAAACGAAGTCGTATCCTATTGTGGAAACGTCGATTTCGAGCGCACAACTTCGGCAAACCAAGTAGATGTTATACAAGCACCCAGAAGCACAGGCAGTATTCTCAAACCGATCCTCTATTGTCAGATGCTGCAAGACGGAATACTCCTGCCCAATCAACTTTTGGGCGATGTGCCGATCAGTGTGAATGGTTTTGCCCCGAAAAATTTCAGTCTGCAATATGATGGCGCTGTTCCGGCATCCGAGGCTCTGGCCAGATCACTCAACATTCCGTTCGTCACGCTGCTGCGCAAATATGGAGTACCCAAGTTCTACAATTTTCTGAAAACTGCCGGAATGACAACGCTCAACAGATCGGCAGACAATTATGGTCTTTCTCTCATTTTGGGCGGTGCAGAAGGCAAGCTCTGGGACATCAGTTGCATGTATGTACACATGGCACAGTCGTTGAATGACTATAACGAACATCAGGAATACATTGTCCATCCGCCTGTTTCATATATCCTTTCGGACGAAAAACCGGACGACGACTTCACCAAAACCAACATCTTCCAAGCCGGAGCAGTCTGGCAAACATTCGAAGCCCTGACCAATGTGAACAGACCGGAAGAAATAGATTGGAAATCCATTCCATCAATGCAGAAAATTGCGTGGAAAACAGGAACAAGTTTTGGATTCAGAGATGGTTGGGCTGTGGGTGTAAACACCAGATACGTTGTCGGGGTGTGGGTCGGGAATTCGGATGGAGAAGGCCGTCCGGGACTCACCGGAGCTCGCACTGCGGGAATGGTACTGTTCGATATTTTTAATGTGCTGCCCTCGTCACGTTGGTTTGCTGCTCCGTTGCAGAACCTCACCAAAGTGGAAACCTGCCACCAAAGCGGATTTCTGAAAAGCATCAACTGCCCTGACAATGAAACCGATACCATCTGGGTATGCAAAACTGCTGTCAATGCAGATGTATGCAATTTCCATCAGATCGTGCACCTGTCTGAAGACCTGCAATATCGCGTATTTGAAGATTGTGCCGGAAGCAGAGGCATCGTTCATCAAAAATGGTTTGTGTTGCCTCCGTCATGGGAATGGTTTTATAAACAGCAACATCCGTCTTACCGCACTCTGCCACCTTATTCGCCCGAATGTTTGAGCGGATCGCAAACCAAACAGATGGAGTTCATTTATCCGTTTGCCAATGCCGTGATCAGCCTCCCAAAGCAAATGGACGGCTCAGCTGGTCGGGTAGTCTTTGAATTGGCTGTGAGGGAGACAGGCACAAAGGTGTTCTGGCATCTGGACGGGCAATATCTGGGCGAAACTCAAGACTTTCACAAAATGGAATATTCTCCCACTAAAGGTGAACATATGCTCACTGTTGTGGACGAATCCGGCTACAGCATATCTACCCGATTTTCTGTAAAATAGAAAGCCGGAGATATTAAAAGATATTCCCATAAATTATTTAGATTCCGTATGCTGTTTCATTTTGTCCATCTTATCGTGCAACAAATCAATGGAATCCTGCAAATCTTTGTGTTTCTGGTGCATCAGCCTTATACTGCGGTGGATGGCCACACCACTTCCGGCTGCGATGGATGCGCCCAAAGCACTGAGAACATTGGTATAATTACCAAGAATCAGCTGTACAGTATCAGATGGCATAAAGCCTTTCAATGGAGTGATTGCGGCACATAAGAAAGCAAAAATGACCAAATAGAAAAACAGAAACAGATAGATGAAAATGGATACCTTGCTCGATAGCAATGATGGTATCTTGTTCAGAAATGATTTCATCAGCATTCAAATTTTATAGATTGATACAAGTTCACACAAATTTTATTCATTTATCGGACAAAGGTAAATTCTCCCTTAGTCGATAGTTCTTCAGAAAAATAATATCCTTCAGCATCAAAGCCTTTCACATCTTCGACCGATGTCAGCCTGTTTTGGAGGATAAACCGGGCAAGCATTCCCCTTGCTTTTTTTGTATGCACTATCACCTGTCTGTATCCATTGGCTGTTTGCTGCTTAAAGTCGGGCGTAATGATGGTTGTATCCACTGGCAGCCGCTTCTTATCTATTGCTTTTGTGTATTCTGAAGAAGTTAAGTTTATCCAGATTTTATCGTCAGCAGACAACCTTTTTTTGAGGTTTGAGGTCAGTTCTTCCCTCCAATATTTGTACAAATCGTCCCCTTTCGGATTGACTAACTTGGTTTGCAATTCAAGACGGTATGGCTTTATCAGATCGAGAGGCCGGAGCATTCCATACAAACCCGAAAATATGATTAGGTGATCCTGTGCATAATCGATATCCGATTCACTCATCGAGCGTGGATCCAAACCCGAATAGGCTATTCCATTGTATACAAAAACGGCTTGCCGTTTCGACACTTTGTGCAGGTCGAACCCATGAACATACTGAAACACATCCATGGCTTGCGACGGGTTTATTTTCATCAAAGCCTTCAATTCTTCCACATCCAATTGTGACAACAGCTCATTCAACTCTTTTGCCTGTCTGCCATACTGCGGAAGAGTCTCTTTAGCAGTCAGAACCGAAGTTTTGAAATCGAGAAGTTTCGCAGGAGACATTGTTACTATCATAATAGTTTAGAAATTTATGCTCTCCAAAGATAATTGCCTTTTCAACAAAAAAGGCTATCCGATCTGTTTTTTCGGGTAGCCTTTCTCTATTTTCTGATTTTTTTTCTGTCTTCTATGAGCCTTTCACTACTTCTGGTGCAGCTTCTTCTTGTGGTTGATCGCAATGAACTTTCACTTCATAGCCCAAACTTTCTATATAGGTTTTGATTTTGTCAGCATCAGTCTTGTCCGATTTATATTCCACCCATACCGTTTTGTTCGGAAAATCGACTTTCAGATCCGAAACACCTTTTTCAAAGGCTACTTGCCGTTCAATTTTTTTCTGACAACTCACACAATGCATGCTCACATCGAATGTAACTTGTTCCTTATCATTTTTCTTCTTTGTGTCTTTCTGACTGTCCTGTCCGAAAGCTAATGAGCCGGAGCTTATAATGAATAAAGCTGACAGCAACATGAATAATTTTGTTTTCATAATCTTATTTTATTTGCTAATGTTATATCTCATACCTACATAAAATTTCACACCCTGAGTGGGACCATAGACCATTGTTGCATCAAAATCCGATCCGTGAGGATTATTGGCGGCAATGATCGGATTTTTTTGCTTAAAGTTAAGTAAATTTTCTCCACCAACATACACGCTCCATGTTCTGAACAGTTTGGTTACTTGTGCATTCATAATAGTATATGGCTTGAATGTTTCGTTCCAAAGTGGCTTTCCGCTTACATCCACAGCCGGAGTAGGCATCCGTCCGCCACCATTAAACTGGGCTGTGAGATCGAACTGCCATTTGCGCATGTTGGTTTCGTACGATGCGGTTGCCAAAGCTTTGTAATCGCTCTGCAAGGGTTTCTTCAACACTCGTCCGTCTCCATATTGAGTTTTTGTATCATTGCGACGATAGGCTCCAAGTAATGTGAATCCTTTAAAGATAGGATATGATGCTTCTACCTGAAAACTGCTCGAATTAGATTTTCCGTTCAGATTGAAGAAATGAACTTCGTGCGGATTGGAATCCATATCCATTACCACCTGATTTTGAAAATCGGTGTAGAAATATTCTACTGAAAGAGCTAATTCTTCGTTAAACAACGGAATGTGAAAACTTGCACTGGCTCCAAAATTCCATGCTTCTTCCTGTTTCAGATTATTATCTATGATAATGTTTCTGCTACTTGCCAACAAATAGCTGTTTTCGGGCAACACAAAGACCGAACGGTAACCTTTTCCGGCCGACAAACGAATATGAACAGCTTTCGACAAGTCATACTTTATATGCAAACGCGGTGTCACAAATGTGTTGTCGTACAAGGAACTATGGTCGGCACGCAATCCCGCCAAAACTATCAATTTATTGTTCAGGCTGAATGTATACTGTGCATAGGCTCCGGCAACAGATTCTTTGTCGGGTTGGTTGCCGGGAACCAATCCCTGTATATACTTGGATTCGTTGAACAAATCCTGATTGAAACTCAGACCTGTACTCAATTTGTGCATGGCACTGAAATCACGTTCATACATCAATGAACCATTCACATTCGATTCATAGACATTGTAAGCATCGTGCGAATATGTCGATTTCTGATCGTGATAAGATCCCGACATGATCAGGGCTATGCTTTCATTTTTCAATGGATTGAGGATATAGCCATTTTTTGTGAATGCTTCAATCCTGTTGGTTTTCACATCAATTGTATAGGGATCGTGCAAGGAACCTTCAGGCATAGAGTGTTCTGTCTGCCCGCTGATGCGCTGATCGGTTATGAACTTCACTGCCGACTGCGAAATAAAATTGTCTGTCTGGTAATGCCAGCGGTTCATTATATTGAACTGTTCTTTTTTAGGCATGTCCAGAAAGGTATCATTATCGTCGTCGTGTTCTTTCTTTTCATTCGAATAGTGCACAAACAAGCCGGTAGACAGCTTATCGTTCAACTTGTGAGCGGCATCTGCATTGGCTTCAAAACGGCTGGCATCGCTCAAAAAGAGATTAAGGCTCAAGGGATCGGCTTCGATCGGTTTTTTGTATTCGACATTCACCTGTCCCGAAATGGACTCGTATCCATTCTTGACTGACGCCGCACCTTTAGACACATAGATGCTTTCCATCCACGGACCGGGAATATAATCCAAACCATAGAGCTTTGCAGCACCCCGAAAATTAGGGAAATTTTCGGTCAGCATCTGAATATAAGTTCCCGAAATCCCGAGAAGTTGTATCTGTTTTGCCCCCGTAACGGCATCACTATAAGAGACATCGACAGACGGATTGGTTTCGAAACTTTCCGCCAAACTGCAACATGCTGCACGGGTCAGTTCTTTACGTCCCAGAGTTTCCGATTTGAGAGGGTCGATCCGTGACGATATTCTACCCGGCACAGATTTGGTGACAACCACTTCATCCAGTTCTTTTTTATCTTTTAGCACCACCTTCAGGTTATTCATGGAATTCTGGATATGAAGCACCTGGTCTTCGTACCCGAAAAGGGAGAATTCCAACATATGATTGTGATCTGATCCGCTAATTTCAAAATAGCCGTTGCTGTCTGTTGTTGTTCCGGTTGTTGAGTTTTCCCATTTAACAACGACACCCTGCAATGGATTTTTCTTGCTGTCATATACATGACCTTTTACGTCCTTTGCCAGAATATTCAGGAAAGGAAATAGAATGAATATTAATAATATTCTGTATTTCATAATTGTATTTTTATTATTTGATTGAATAGATATGCTTGATGCAGCCATAAAATTCGTGCATCAACAGTTAGTTCTCAGAAAAGATGAACTTCCTGAAAAAATCAATCAAATAATAAGAACTCTAATCAGAGAAAGATAGGTTCGGGGAGGAATAGAAGCAACCGTTTTGTATTGGTCGAAAAGATTGTCTATTGGAAAGAGATTGTCAACCAATATTTTCATTTCTGAACCAAACAAATTTTGAATCCAAGTGAACGGAGCACTCACCTGAGGTCTGAACTGATAACTATCCAGATCGACAAAAACACGTTCCGAAACACAATATGTTTCACCATGAGCCTCTGTGCAAGGTGCTTGAGCTTGAGCTTGGTGATGACTCGGCTCTGCAACTTCACCGGAATGGCAATCCGATGTTTCTGACTGGTCGTCAGCAACCTCACCGCCACAACAGGTCATCGTTGTTTCTTCCGTATCGGCTTTATGCACACAGCTATTGCAACAATAATTTATGACAGTGAATCCGGCACCTATAAAAAATATAAGAGTCGCCAGACTTACAATCAATATTTTATTCAATAACTTATTCATGCTGCGTTTTAATAATGCAAAGATATAATCTGCATGAATATAAGTATTCTATTTAAAAAAGTTTAACTTATGTCCATGCAGACCGAAGCTGTAATTTATAGGCTCTGGCAGAACCTTATTCTATTGTTCAATCCATTTTCGACACAGTACCTATGCCCGACAATTTTTGCTTAAACTCGAGCGGACTTCCGGCATAGTAAACATTTCCGCTTCCACTAATGTTCACACGCAACTCGTCAGTTGCATACACCCACATACTGCCCGCTCCCGGCAACTTGCAGATGACGGTGGAAGCTTGCAGTTTATCGGCTTTGATCTTTCCGTTCCCAGTCAGGTCAAACGTTGCCTTCGAAATAGTACCACTGATCTCGCTATATCCGGCTCCGATTATTTTCAAGGACAAATTTTTGGCTGAAACATTGTCTACAAAAATAGAACCTGACCCAGTTATGTTAAGATTCAGATTTTTCACGTTCAGATTTCCTTCCAGGTAAGCTTTGCCTGAGCCCGTAAGTGTCAGTTCTGTAAGAGCCCGCGAATTTGTAAATATTTTATATGAAGTAGGTGCAACTGCAGCCACCGATTCCAGAGCAAGTTCGTTTTTCTTCACTTTCGGTGTTATAAAACGCAACAGGTTGTCATCTGTTTCGATACGCAGATACGGATCCAGATCGGCTCTTTGTTCATAAATCAACTCCTGATTACCACTTAGTGTAACTTTCGAATAGTCATTAATTGGAAATTCCTGACTTTGTATGTTTCCGTCGCCTTTCAATGCTACAGTTTCCTTTTTTAGCAGAGTACACGATGTGAGCAAAACCAATATCCCGATAAAAGCAGCTTTGTTTAAAGTTTTTTTCATAGATTCCGTATTGTTATATGTTATTTATACAAATATAAATACATTTCTTTTTCTAGCGATATGTTTATAATTAAAAAGAATATTGTGGTTTAAATTATAATTTATAATTATTTAATTTTTAAATATTTAGCATACATGAGCATATGAATATCTGAAGAGAAAACAGAATTGCTCAATGGATTTCGGGTATCGTCATATATTTTGAACAGAGGCTTCCTCATTTTACTTTTACTAATTCGTATATTTGCGACGAAACGAACATCATATTTTAATATTGACTAAATTATAATGGTCTAATGAAGAAATTTCCATTTAAACACATCGTAGCATTGGCTACATTGCTATCTCTATCCTGCACTTTATTGTATGCAGAGCAAACTCAGAAAAAAGACAAATTGACAAAAAAACAGTCGGAATGGTTCAATAAAAAAGGTTGGTTACAAGGCATTTCAGCACAACCCGATGCGAGTATCGACATTGCAACATTTGCCCATCATTACGAAAAACACCCTCAACGATGGGAGAAAGTTTTCAAATTTATTTCAGAAAACGATTTAGCGTCAATACCTCTGGGCAAGCAATCATTGGGCGATGATGTGACGGTGAATGTTCAGGAATACACAACTATTGATCCGGGCAAAGAACTGCTGGAAGGTCACAAGAAAAAGATTGATCTCCAACTCGTTGTGACAGGCAGAGAGTTGCAAGGATATGCCAAAATGAAAGATACCACAGAAACCGTGAATCCATACAATGAGAAGAAAGACATAGCTCACTACAAAGTGCCTGTCATAACTTATCATGTGATCAGAGCTAATCAGTTCACAATCTTTTTTCCTGATGACATCCATTTCACCAATGTCCAATATGGCGAAAAAGAAAAGGTTCGCAAGGTTGTGTTTAAAATCGCTGTCGATTGATGTTTATAGACAAAAAAAGCCTCCGTTTATTTTCGGAGGCTTTTGCTCTGTATTTTGCTTGACTTTTTTTATTTGATTATCAACTTTCCTATATACGGATTCTTATTTCCCTTTTCTACACGGATCACATAAATGTTTTCCGGCAAATGAGACACGTCTACCTGATTTGTGCCGAACACCTCGATCATCAGTTTTCCTGTCATGGAATAGATCTGCACACGGTCAGCTTTTTCTCCGGCAATATTAACGACCGTATTCGCCGGATTGGGATAAATAGCTTGTTTACTGTATCCATTTTCAGAAACAATACCAGATGTCGATAATATTGTAACAGGCGTTCCAGCTTTCACCTGATTAGCCCATGCCGTAACCTCTGTGACACCATCCTGACGAGGGGTGACCAAGCCATTAGAATCAATCGTTCCGAATGTTCCGGAAGACCAGAAAACCAAAGGATCAGAGATTTCAGCACCTCGTTTATTATAAACCTTTGCACTGAATTGCACAGGATCTCCTACAGTCACCACAGTTTCAGGACTGACAATCTCTATGTTGTACGGATCAGCCTCACCCAGCAACAAGCCGTATACTTTCAGTTCCCAGACAGAATATCCATAATCAGTGGCACGCTTGGTACACCACAAACGAATATATCGTCCAATACCCGATACCCTCCAGATATCCGTCCTTGCTCCACTCAAATCATTAGCCTGATGGATAGAAGTCCAATTCTCACCATCTTTCGACACCTGCACCTCGTAGTTTTTAGCGGAAGCAGCTTCCCAGAGAATTTCTACATCCGTGATACTGTAAGCATCCTGTAGATCGACCGTCAACCATTCAGGTCCATCCTGAAAGAGACTTTCCCAACGAGTGTTGTCATTGCCATCTACAGCTGCTGAAGCAATTCCTGACGATGAAGTGGCAGGTTTGTTCAATGCCAGATTTCGGTTGTCCGGTTCAAAAACCTCAACAGACGCTTTAGCTTTGAGTGTGTCCGTTTCAATGACAACCGTATATAAGCCGGCTTGTGATGCTTTGAAAAGACCTGTTTGTGAAACTATTGCTCCCGCAGCTGACCAAACAGGAGCAACCTCAAATCTATTTCCATATTGATCATATCCTTCTGCCGACAATTGAACGTCTTCCGCCACTTTTGCCAAAAAGAAATTTGGACTGACAGACAAACGTGTTAATACTTTACGGGGCAAAACTTCCAAAACATAATTTTCCGTCAGGTTACCATATTTCACGGTCAACGCATACCGTCCTGTTCCGGTCGGTACAAATTTTCCTGTATTATCAATCGTTCCACCACCACTCACAGACCACGTCAAGTTACTCTTTCCACCGAAAGGAAGACCATACTGATCGTAGACGATTGCCGAAACCTGCAAATCTTCACCTATATATGCCACCAACGGACTGGGAGAAACTGCAATGCTGTCGGGTTGAGGATTAGACCAAAAAGCAGATCCGTAGACTTCTAATTCTTTAATACTTGAACCATAATTGGTGTTACGCGTCAGACAGAATATCCGGACGTAGCGGGCTGCTGCCGGAGAGAATTCCAGCGATTCATTTCCACCGCTTGCACTGGTCTTAGAATAGACCGTTGTCCAATCATCATCATTCAGAGAAACATCTATCCTGTATGAGTTGGCATAAGCTGCATCCCAAAATAAATTGACGTGATGAATCACAAAATTGTCTTGTAAATCTACCTGAATATATTCCGAATCGTTGAAGGTACTACCCCAACGGGTAACCATATCCCCGTCATTTACATATTCGGGCAGAGTTCCGGCATTTTCATAACTGCTGGCAGAAACCGGTTTATGAAGCGCCAGATTGACATTTGTCAATTCATCGACAACTACTGTAGCCGTGTCGCTGATCGTTTTTCCGTCTCCCAACACAATTTTATATTGTCCCACAGTGTTAGCCGTGAAAGTGGAACCATCCAGAATTCCTCCCGACCCTATGACAGTGTACACAAGCGATTCATCCGGATAATTTGCTCCAAACTGATCTTTAGCCTCACAACTGAAAGTGACGCTTTGTCCCTTGATCAGAGATGTATTCTTCGGTGTAATTCCAACTGTCGTAAGTTTTATGGATTCTTCGATGATGAACTCCGCTTTTGCAGTCCGATTGCCAACTTTTGCCTGAACAACGGCTTTGCCGTATGTTGAGGGTATGAAAATGCCTTCTGAAGTCACTTCTCCAAGTCCTTCAAGCACACTAAATGTAGGAGATATATTCATGGCATTGCCAAACTGGTCATAGCCATGCACTTCCACTTTCACAGAATCACCTTCTTTGATCTGGCTTTGTTTAGGCGAAATATCTATACCGAACAACTCCGGCTGGCTTCCTGTGGGCGGTACGCCATATACCTCAAATTCATACATCGAATAGCCGTAGATGGATGATCGTTCGTTTCCATACATCCGCACGTAGCGGGCAGTTTTATTCACTTCGGTGGTTTCGGTTTTTCCCAGTCCGTTTATTGTTTTTACGGTTTGCCAATGCGTTGCATCGTCAGACACCTGAATGTCGTAGAGGCTGGCATAAGATGCTTCCCAAACAATTGAAACTGAACCTATATAAGAAGGTGAACCCAAATCAACGTAAATCCACTGAGGATCGGAATGTTCACTACCCCATCTTGAAGATATATCTCCATCGGTTGCATTTACGGCTATTGTTCCCACATTCTCAACTGACGAAACCGTCACACCTTTATTCAAAGCGATATTGCTAAATTGAGGTGACAGGTATACTTTATGAGAAATAACTGTGTCGCCCACCGTTGCTTTTATGGTATAAACTCCAACGGTTTCCAGATCTAGTATGGAATCGTTTTTTATCAATTGGTTGTCTTTCCAGATTGACCAATTGACCTTACCCCGATAGGTTTCTCCGTACTGATCTTTCATATCCAAGGAAAAAGCTGCCGTTTTGCCCACCTCCAGATAATCTAATCCTTGCGGCAACAAATCGACCGTTGCCAAAACGGGCTTATCATTAATAATAAGATTCAATTTGTCCGTTAATGCTCCATTCGTTATTGTCACGGTTGCTCCACCTTTGCTTGCTGACGCGCTGAATAATCCATCGGATGTAATTGTTCCGTTTCCGCTGACGCTCCATACGACATTTCCTTGAACGCTTGCCCCATACTGATCCAAAAGGACTGCCTTGAGCTGAAGATTTGCATTAGGCTCCACGACTTTGCTTTCCGGCATTTCTATTTGTATGCTGCTCAATACAGGAGCATCGGAATAGACCGTTAACTTCCTTGCAGGCGCTTTTATTTCTTTGATGACAATGCCGTTCTGATAAAATTTAATATTTTTCTCCGTGGCTTCAGTGTTATAGACCATATAGGTATATCGCCCTGTGAGCGGATGTTTATAAGTGGTAGCAGTTGGCACATCGGCATGAATATCCCAGCAGATGTCACCATAACTGCGGTGCGATTGCAAGACATAGTAAGAGATTCCTCCTGTATCCGTATTTTTTACAACAGGCATATCCGCATTCCACATATTGTCAAAGACAACAGCCGCACTGTCAGGATCAGATATCTGCAAATAAGAAAGTACCACGTTCCCTAGACCCGATTCATAACTCAGTGCCGAGGGCAAACCCAGTTGTGTTTCCCATCCGCCGATTTCTTTTTTGCTCCACATTTGAGCATAATCCCAACGGGCAAAGTCAATATCTTCATAAAGGTATTTCAAGGCAGGCGATATTGGCATCCATTGGATGGAATGCATCCACACCGGGTCTCCCGAAAACCATGTCCACCAACCAACACCCTGCGATGTAAGATTACTGTTATATGGATTTTTATACAATGTATAGTCTATATTTTCACGATCCCTATCGAACCAATATTCGGCTGTTCCACGAGCTTCCAGCGTCCATCCGAAAATGCCGGCATCGCGCATGGCCTTGTTTCCGGTAGCAACACCCAGCATATACACTCCGCCCCAGCCTTGCATGGCTTCAGATGAAGACTCCTGCCCATTGCCTCCCCATCCGGCCAAACCGCCGGCATAGGAGTGCCCAGCCCAAGGATCGAGCGTTCTGAAAAACGGATATTGCTCATCGTTCCGATCCCAGTTGGCATAGTCTTTTGCCAATTGAGTCGCCATCTCACCATATTTATTTTTAAAATCATCGTCAAAAAGAGCCAGAATTCCGCTCGCCAATGTGAAATAGCCGTAGTGAAAATGATGATCGTTGAAAGTGTCTGAGTCATAACTCGTATTATAACCCACCAACGCTCCCCAACGCGGATAGCGCGCAAAGAAGAAATCTTCTTCACCGGGAGTAAAAGTGAGCCAATTGACAAGCACATCTTTAAGACGGCTTTTGCATTTTTCAAACAATTCCATCTCGCCCATATCATATGCAAAGGTCATATACATAGCCATTTGTGTAAGTCCTTTTCCACCCCAGTAAGTATCCGAGCCAAAACTGCCTTTGTTGGCATAGTCGGAAATCATCTGAATCATCCTTGCTTTTTGATACGGATTTTTCAACGTATCGTTTTGCAGTGGTGCAGCAAAATAGGGCAATATTCCATTAAATTTATAAGCAATCGAGAAACTGTTTCCCACAGCCATTTTCATTTTTCCACGTGGAGTGGTGTATTCATACGGAGTGAACGAAAAATTGTATTCCGAATTTTTATAATGATGCGGAATGAATCCTTGCAACACATTTTTTTGTGTACCTCCATTCAGGTTTTCGGTTTGCAGATTCCATGTTGTGGCCATTTTTCCCGATGTCTCATCATAATTCCACTGCACTTCTGTTTTTCGGGGAATAGTATAAGCATATTCAGCATAACTGTCCAAATCGGTCTTTGCCGGCAGCACTCCGATGGACAAGTATTGTGCAAACCCTGAAAAAGTTACCTCCAGCACATCGTTTTTCTGACTGAAAACAGTTCCTTCGGGAGCATAAATACCATACGCATCGCCATTCATCTCCACTACAAAGCGGGATCCGGTGAACGGAAGTTGAATTACCTGCCCGTCAGTATCATACAATTCCGCATTCTGACATTTAAGCTGCAACACCAGATTCTTTGATTCTACCCATGTGAATGGTATTCCATGCGCGAGTGTTACCTGCATTTCCTTGTTCCCGTCTTTCATCAAAAAGTCCAATCCCCAATCGTGCCAATTGTTGGCGAGAGCCGAAGGTGGATTAAATTGTTTGCCGGACACTTCTATTTGTGTTTTCCATGTCATTTCATTTCCGTCTGCCGTGCGACTTCTTGGGTATGCCACAAAAAAACCATATTCTTCTGCATTCACCACCTGTGGATATGCCCACAAGTTGCCTGAATATTGCGATACCAACAAGTCAGTCCACCAATCATTAGATGGAATGGGCTTGCCTTTGTTTTGATCCGTGATGTACAACGTTCTTGTTTCCATCACCCGACTCTGATCGCCGGCATGTTCATTTGTTTTACTTTTATAAAGAGGGGTATATTCGGCATAACTGCCTGCTCCGACTTTTATCGGTTGTTGTGCACACACTGCTGTTGCGAGCACAAGAGAGAGAAGTGTGAATATTTTTTTCATACCTTCAAAAGAAATTTAAAGAGAAGAAACAAACTCTTTAATTAAAGAGAAAATCAGATTTAAGGAAGAAGCAGAAAATATATATGGCAGTTATTCCACTATTATTTTCCGTACAAAGTGATCGGTTTTAACAACATATAAGCCTGCAGATAAAACCGGAGAACGAAAAGCTGTAGATTTTATATCGGCAGTGAACACCGTGTTTCCTTTGGCATCATAGATGTATATTTTATTAATTACATCTTGCGATTGGATATTGATGCTGCCTCCTTGTGTGAAAACGTTGATGTTGGAGAGATTTGTGTTTTCTATTCCACTAACGCTTTTTGATGCAAGCAAACTCATATTGTCTAAAGCCACATCCAAAGGATAGTCCACACCATCCCAATCTGTATTGCCTATTTTAAAAATTACATTATAATAACCCGTAGCAGGCGGAATAAATTCACATACATTCAGAGTGCTGCTTATGTTGCTTCCTTTCGCTGCTTTCTTGCTGAAAACACCGTTATAACCGACAACCGACGAACTAATCCATGTGTTGAGCTGACCAATCGTATTCGCTTCGGTTATCGCGAGATCATTTGCATCAGATGGTTCTTCGGTAGTAATATATGCCTGTGCCCACAAGTGGTTGCTGGCACCTAGGTCTTTATACAGACAATCGAACGTATATAAAGTATCTTTACTCAGATACGCTTGTTGATAGATGGCAACATTCGATTCACCATTGTTCGCAACTGCCTGCAATCTGAGACAACCCCCGCTACCTCCTGAGGGCAATTGATCGCGATAGTTCCATGTAAGTGTGGTCGGATAGTCGGCTCCCAGTTTTGCTACCTTCCAAAAAGCACTGTTTTCCATACTTCCTCCGAAAAGTTGTTCTCCGACAGGTCGGTTTTCAAAATTACCAACAATCACCATATCATTCCGTACAAAAGTGGAATCGCCCTGTGTATTGCTTGCTTTAAGACTCACATCGAAAGTTCCCGTATTGGCATAAATGTGCTTCACGGTTGGGTCTGTTGAGGCCAATGTGTTGCCATCGCCAAAATTCCACAGATAGGTTTGCCCGAATCTTGTTTTATTTGTGAAAGTGACTTCCAAAGGAGCGAATCCCTGAAAATTTTCGGCGGTAAAATAAGTATATGGCTTAGAATCTGTTGCTGTGAGAGACAACTCATCTATCAAGACATTGAAAGCAACATCTTTTTGTTTAAGATCTATAGCTCCAACTTTCAGCACGAAATAATATTCGCCGGACTCTTCGGGCACATAATCGAAAGTTTTTGTATGCAGTCCGAATGTGCCATCCAGTCCGGAATATAAGTCTCCGTCGGTTCCGGAAACTGTCAGATCAGCGACTTTCTTCCCTGATGTGAAATCATACCCTTCTCTGGGCTGGTCTTTGCTGATATAAGCCCCGACATAAAAATTGTTCAAACTATCAGATAGATCCCTGAATGCTCCATCAAATTTATAGATGTGACTGGCATCGATCTGCACTTTCTGATAGATACAGAAAGCAGAAGAACCTTCTATGGCAGTTCCTTTGATATTAAGTGCGCCACCTTGTCCGGCAGACGGGCGCACTGTGGTATAATTCCAAGTGGCTTCCGGTCGGGTGTTCGTATTTGAGTTGAGATAAGAAACGCTCCAATTTTGTGCATTTTCCATATTTGCACCTTGCAGGATACCACCACCATTGAGTTGCACAGAAGGAAGCAGTGTAACAAAATCACTCTTCACCAAACGGTCTTCCCCTACAGCGTTTTTCACTGTCAACGAAACGGTATAAGTTCCGGCTGCGGAATAGGCATGTGACGGATTTTCTTCCGTGCTGGTATTGCCATCACCAAAATCCCATGAGTATTCTGTCGCCTTCAGTGAAGATGATCTGAATTGAATGGTCGATGGTGCAAATCCTTGCCGTTTATCGGCAGAGAAATTTGCGGTAGGCGTTGTTTTTTGATAGACACGGACATAATCAATCTCGTAACGTGAGGGAAATATGCTGGTGTCTATACCTTGTGCTCCACCCCAATCTCCACCAATTGCCAGATTGAGTTTCAGGTAGAACGGTTCGTTGAAAGGCCAAGTGTTTTTATCTCCTTTTTTATCATTCTCGAATGTAAAATAAGGCACTCCGTCTGCGTAACCCACAATTTTGTCTTCCGTCCATTCCAAACCGTAAGTATGAAAATCCGTTTCGGCAGTTTCAACCGTTTGGGTTCCCGATTTGTCTGTCTGGATAGTGTGATTATATGCCTGCGTGTGAATAGTAGACTGTACAACTTTAGGTCTGTAACCGACATACTCGAGAATGTCGATTTCTCCATCCAAAGGCCAACTTATAAAATTTTTGGGCATCATCCAGAATGCCGCCCATGTGCCTCTTCCTCCCGGCAATTTGGCTTTCATCTCAAAATAACCATATTTCCACGATTCGTAGGTGTTCATACGTGCCGACACATAGCTTTTTCCCTGATAAGGTGTGGCTAGCTTGTGGGCTGTGATGATTAGCTTTCCATCCTGTATTTTTGCAACCGTATCGTTCTGATAAACCCTGTCTACATAATACTCAGCTTCGTTGTTTCCCCATCCGTTTCCTCCGGTTTCAAAGTACCATTTATTATCCGGCAAAGGGAGTGTTCCATCCGGATTTCGGGGTGTGTTGAATTCGTCCTGCCAAATTAATTCGTAATTAGCGGGCGATTGCGCAAAGCCCGCGACGGACAATAGCAGAAGAAAGGCAGAAAGATAAATTTTTATATATTCCATATTTTCTATTAGTGATGATTTAGAGACGTTGTGCGGTTGATTAGTTTTTGATCAGTTTTTTCACCTGCTTCTGCCCATCATTCGTACTTATTGACAAAAAATAGACTCCCGACGACAATTTAGTCAAATTGATACTTTGGGATTGTATGTTTCCGGACAATAACGTTTTACCGGCCGAATCAGTCAGTGAATAACTTGTATATAAAGGTGAATCTATATGGAGAATATCTTTGACAGGATTCGGATAAAGACTAACAGGTGCAACGTCGTTCGATCCGATACTCGATGATCCGTTCTCAAACATGAGCCAATTCAAATTGATCCGTCCCTTGGAAGGTTCTATCCGCAATTTTTGTTTTCCTTTATCCAGATGAATTTGTGTTGAAATGGTTTGCCATTGATTCAATCCACCCGTAATATCAATATCTTGTTTCGCCAAAACAACACCATCGAGCGAAATCTGAATCTGCGTTGCATATTCTGTTGCCACCCTGAATGACATTTTATAGTCACCGGTTTCGGGCACATCTACATTATAAACCGCCCAACGGCTTTCCAAGAAATCGCATAAATCCAATGTTCCCGACACATCAGTACTCTGCTCCAAATGGACACCATCCGCAACCTGAACGTAATGCTCAGCCTGAATTGTATCGTTCAGTGCATGGTAGTAATTATCGTCAAAAGACGACATATTCACATAGATTAATCCTTTTTCCGTCAACTGTCCTTCATATCGCCCCAACAATTGCATATAGGGATATGATCCTGTGCCTCCCGCTCTGCCGATGAACCAAGAATAGCGATATACATCAGGATCTGATTCGAGATAATTGACAGATTCAGCCATATAGTTGCGTTGAAGCAAGTCGGTCACACCGGATTCCCATGCACAGAACTCTGTGAGCCAAATAGGTTTCCCATATTTTTTAAATCTGTTCACATAGCTTTTCAGTGCAGAAGAATAGTTCATATAGCAATGAATGGCGATGTAGTCGACACGGCATTCGGGACAAGCTGCAAAAAAATCATCGAGCCATTGCACCGGATCGGTGTAAGTAACCCCGTTTTCAGATACAGCTCCATTGGCAGGAGCATAGTTCACTGCCGGACTCACAATTTTGAGTCCAAACTCATCTGCAATAGCCTCTATTTCCGGCCACTTTGCAGCAGCAGCAGAAGGAGTCATATTTGCCTGTTCCAGGAAATTGGGTTCGTTGAAAGCCAGAATGTATTTGATCTGCGGGTTTGCCCTGAAGTATGACCTCAGAGTTTCGGTCTGTATGCCACCGTTCCAAGTCATCGGAATGTAGTCCAATCCAAGTTTGACTATCGTATCCGAAATATCTTCAGCAGGACCATAACCCCAATTGTAGAACCATGTGAGTCCATCAGACAATGCTTTTGCATCGCCAAGTGTGGGTATATTGTACGATATTCCTCTTTTAAAACTTTTTGTTTGTGCCTGTATTGCGCCCATACACAGCAAACACAGAATTAAAATCGATATGTATTTTGTTTTCATATTATTTTTCGCCTTATATGATTATTTTATGCGTAGAGATTTCGCCTTGTTGGTCAATCTTTAACACATAAACTCCTTTTTGCAGCAATGCTGCATCTATTGTCAAATCAGCACTATCAGCTGACAATTGCATAATTCCTTTTCCTGACATATCCATCAGGCTGATTGTTGCCGGTTTTTCCAAACCCTGTATTCGCACATCACGTTGTATCGTATTTGTTGCTATTTTTATTTTATCGGCTTCCGTTTGTGATATTGAAGATGATGTCTTTTGATAGATACGCACATAATCGACTTCCATCTGAACCGGTGAGTTGAATATTCCATCATCGACTGTTCCACCCATATTGCCACCAATAGCAATATTGATTATAATAAAAAAATTCTGATCGAAAGGCCATGTGTTGGAATCTCCCAACAGATTATTCCACAATGTCACTTGCTTTTCTCCATCAAAGCTATATACAATCCTGTCTTCAAGCCATTCTATGCTGTAATCATGAAAATTCTGTTCTACGGTTTCACCCGGATATATCTTAGAATACCAATTATTTCCTTTACTTCCATTTTTTTGCTGTGTGTGAACAGCATACGAAATCATGGTGGGATCAGAACCCACATGTTCCATGATGTCTATCTCGCCACTTCGTGGCCAACTTCCGTAAACACTTTCCTGAGGCATCATCCAGAATGCAGGCCATGTGCCTTTTCCCTGCGGAAGCTTTATCCGAGCTTCTATCTTTCCATATTTAACAAAAGCCTTGTCCTTGGTGATCAATCGAGCCGATGTGTAACTTTTACCCTGATAATCTTCTTTCAAAGCACTGATTATCAACTTTCCATCTTTTATATAAGCATTCTCTGACCGTGCTGTGTAGAATTGTAATTCTTTATTACCCCAGCCTGTGCCACCAGTTTCAAAACTCCATTTTTGAGTATCGATTGCTTCCGAATTAAATTCGTCAGACCACATCAACACATAGTCGTCTTGTGCAAAAAGCGGTATACCAAAAATCACTAAAGTAAATAAAAGAATATATTTTCGCATCTGATGTCTTGTTTTTATATAAATCTAAATAAAATAGGGCTGCACCGAAACGAGTAACAGCCCTATCTGAAACTCTAATCTTTATTTAATCACAAACTTAGCTGTTGCATTGCCTGATTTTGCAATATACACACCTTTGGCAAACTCGTCTACACCAAAAATAGGTTCGTTTGATGCTTTCACTTTCTGTCCGCTTAGATTGTAGACCTCAACCGGAAGATTTGTACCATCAATCATAACTACATTTTTAGTCACCACAACATTCAATTTTTTGTTGTCAGCCTTAGCACTTTCAATTCCATTTGTACCTTTTTTGTAGATATAAATAGCATCCATTGAGATAACTGTTCCTGTTGCATTACCACTCAACAAAGTCATGTAATTGCCATCAAAAGGTTCAGGGTATCTCAATCCACCTGTGAAAAAGACAGACATTGGAATTTCTACCAAATGCCATTTTCCATCTCTTGTGAAATTTGTGTATGGTGCTGTTCCTTCAAAAGCATCCGCTCCAATCACAACTTTGCTTTCCAAACCAGAGCCTCCGATCAATGTTATCACATGAGAATTGGTTGCATTTGATTTCATTGCAACGTGGAATGTATAACTTTCATCTATTCCCGACAAGTCATATTTTTGACCCACAAAACAGAAACCAAGTCCAGACCAACCCACGCTTCCAACTTGGAAGTTCAAATAACCTTCGAACGAACCGTTCCAGTTTGCACCACTAACCGCTGGAGAAGTATAAGAGCCTTCCCAGATGTAAAGAAACTTAGTCACATCATCTGTTCTCAAATCGGCTTTAATATTGCTCACTGCGGTCAAATCACCTTCAGTTTCAGTATCTAAATAAATCAGATAATAGTTGTGTCCTTGTGAAAAATTGTCCTGCGCAAATATCGGCATGCTAAATAGTGCTATAGCTGCCAAACATACTGTTGTAAATAATTTTTTCATAATACTTTAATTTTAAAACTTAACTGTTATTTAATGGCAGGCAGCAACAATCATTGAAACGGCTACTGCCTGCAGATTTTTAAATTTTTAATATCCGGGATTCTGAGTCATCGGATTCATTTCTATTTCTTCTAGTGGAATAGGAAACAATTCATGTTTTCCTTTAACAAAAGGTGACATTTGAGCTTTTACCAAATCTGAGGTTGTTTCTCTGTAGTTATTCATAACATCGCCAGCAATACCCCATCTGATAAGATCGAACCAACGTTTACCTTCCATTCCAAGCTCAACTCTGCGTTCGTGTCTGATTGCCTGTATTAACCCATCTTTGTTATCAGCGTAAGATCCATACGGGAATGATGGCAATATGGAAGCATTACCCTGACGTGCCCTGTTTCTCACTTGTTCCAGAGCCGATTTAGCTGCATCCAGATTGCCTGTTTCACAGCAAGCCTCAGCATACATCAACAACACATCTGCGTAACGGATTTCTTTCTGATTGATTGGTGCACGTGACGGGTGATCAAGTTTGATATAAGAGTCGTCATCATTCATCATGGCATATTTACGATTTAGGTGTTGATTGCCCAGATAAATTTCTTCGGTAGGATTGGATAGTGTGGTTGGAGTATAAATTGTAACATCCCTACGAGGATCACCCGATTCATAAGAATCATATAATTCTTGTGACGGATGATTAAATCCCCAACCGGCATCTGTTCCTGCACCACGCGAACGAGTCATTATCACAGAGAAATTGCCTCGTGTGAAACCGTTTCCTTGTCCATAATCACTGGTTCCTTCAGCTGTATATTGTATTTCAAACACAGATTCAGGTCCGTTCTCACCGGCAAGTGTAAAATTATCTGCATAATTCGGATTAAGTGAATATTCGCCACTGCTGATAATGGTATCACCTTGTGCCTTTGCTTTCGCATATTCGTGATTGTTCATATATGCATTCATCAACAATGCACGAGCCGCTCCTTGTGTAGCACGTCCCAGATCGGTTGCCGCATATTTGCTTTTGAGTGGCAGATCAGGTATTGCAGCGAGCAAATCTGAATAAATGAGGCTATAAATATCTTCTGCAGATGCTCTTGGCTGTTTCCAATCCGCCTGATATTTGATCACGAAGTCAACCTTGGGAACACCACCAAATATTCTGACCAGACGAAAATAATAGTAAGCTCTCAGGAAACGTGCCTCTGCCAGCACTCTGGTTATTAATGCCGGATTATTATCCAGATCCATTGTCATATTAGCAACTTTTTCCAATACCAGATTTGCCCTGAATATACCCATATATTGACCTCTGTAGAAATCCAACAGGTAAGTATTGTTACTTTGAGTCTTGAAATTTTCCATATCATAGACAGTGTTCATGTCAGCTATGTTCTGACCTCCTTTTAAAGCATCGTCCGAAACCACATCACCGATGAACCATTCCGGATAATAAGTTTCATTAAATATCCATGACAACGGAGCATAAGCAGCCGTAACAGATTGTTCCGCAGCACTGCTGCTGGTGAAAAATGCATCGGCATCTGTTGTTCCTTTCACATGAACATCTAACAAATCGTCGCAGGAAGCTAGTCCCAAGCCCAAGAAGCTTATTGCGATTATGTATATTGATTTTATATTTTTTTTCATGATAAAATTATTTTCCGATCAATTAAAAATTAATTTTTGTACCCAACATAAATGTTCTGGACTGTGGATAGTTACCATAATCTACTCCATTTCCCACTTCAGGATCATAACCTGTATATTTGGTGAATGTCACCAAATTGCTAACAGAAACATATAGACGTAAAGATTGTATACTGATAGATTTCAATATTCGTGAAGGCATATTGTACCCTAATTGAATATTTTTGAGACGCAAATAGGCTCCATTTTCTAAAAAGCGGGTAGAACTATAAGCATTAGCTGGACCACCAAGAGGTGATGGTAATGGTATAGAACCGTCCGGATTGCTTTCCGACCAAACATCATTCATCGCTGTGCTCAAATTCGATGTATCACCATATCCTTCGGTTTTCTCCCTAACCGCATTATATATTTTATTGCCATATACCCCTTGGAAAAATAATTGCAGGTCGAAACCTTTATAATCCAATGTAGCATTAAATCCGTAAGTCAACCATGGAAATGCTGAACCAAAGTCTTTCTTATCATTATCATCGAAAGTTCCGTTTCCGTTCACATCAATATAGCGTGCATCACCCGGTTTGGCATCAGGTTGTATCTTTTCACCTTTCGAGTTCACATAAGAGTCTATTTCTTCCTGCGACTTGAACACACCTGCATATTCATATAGCCAGAATGTTTTTAGGGGCAGATTTTCATCATTGACCATTTTATTCCCTTCTTCCCATACTTTATCTCCATAATTAAGATGCGTCAGTTTGTTATGCACCATAGACATATTTCCTGAAAGTGAATAATTCAGATCCGAAATTTTATCTCTGTATTCCAACATCAATTCAATTCCTTCATTGCGGACTTGTCCGACGTTTGCCATAATTGAATATCGATAACCCACGTGCGCCGGATTTCTCGCAGTCATCAACATATCTTTTGTGTCTTTGATGTACAAATCCACGTTTCCATACCATTTGCTATTGGCAGATGCAAAATCAATTCCTAAATTCCATGATTCTGAGACTTCCCACTTTCCGTTTCCCGGATAGCTGAGCATAGAAGCTCCTGATGCCAAAACCTGATCCTTACCGAGAGGATAATCTACAAAGGTGGGACCCAGTGTTATTTGCGGAACAAAAGCACTATTGAGAACATTGTCATTTCCAATCTTACCCCAACCCAATCTTACTTTCAGCATGTCCAACTGGCTTTTCAAGGGTTTAAAAAATGGTTCTTCACTAGCTCGCCATGCCAAAGACATGGATGGAAAGTTTCCCCATTTATTGTTTGCTGGAAATTTAGAAGATCCATCTCTTCTGTATGTAACGGTTGCCAGATACTTGTTATCATATGAATAGTATACACGTCCCAAAGCGGAAATCCGTCTGTTTGTGCTCCAACTTTCCCCGACATTCGGCATAATTGACATTGAATCGCGACTTAGTCCACCCAACGACCAATCGTCCATTGCAATAGTGCTTTTTGGAGTTCCTGATCCACTCAAATCATGGTAACTATAGTCTTCTCGTGTTGTACCAACTGTAACATTCAAGCTATGTTTATCAAAATCTTTCACATAATTAGCCGTTGCTTCATAGGTTATATTATTTGTTTCATTCATGGATGCCGAATAAAAATTCTTGCTCGAATTGTCTCCTGTTGAATAATTCCATACTCCTTGCGAAAGGCTAGAATTTCCATCCGATAAGTCCATGCTCACATCACCTCTCAGAGTAAGCCCTTTAAGTGGTGAAATTTCAACAAAAATGTCGCCAACCCATCTTTTCGATTCATTCACAGGATGATAATTATCCACCATAGTAAATGGGTTCACCACATTTTTGAAATTTGATGATGCTGCAATTTGTCCACTCAGATCACGACCATTTGGGTAGAGCGGATTATTTCTAGGCACATAACTCATTGTCCCTGTAGGATAGTGTGTCGGATCCCATGGCGACATCGTTATAGCACTATTCAAGATGGATGAATTTGCATTATTATTTTGAACATTTTTATAATTTACTTTTGAAAATGAAAGGTTTTCACCAACTTTCAACCATTTACGAACCTGATGTGAAGAATTGGCTCTTAGGGTCATTCTTTCAAAATTTGAACCGATCAAAGTTCCATCCTGACTAAAATAATTTGCACTGATTGCATAGGAAGACATTTTAGTTCCACCATCAACTGATAGATAGTGATTTTGCATGAAAGCATTTTTGCGGAACACTGCATCCTGCCAATCAGTATCGACACTTGAATAGTCAAAGCCTGTAGGATTGGTTGAGGTCATAATCTGCGGAAAATAAATGGAAGACTTTCCTGTGAAGTTATTTTGTACCCACAAATTAAATGTTTCTTTATTTCCAGTGTCAAAGTAGTCTTGAAGCTCGCTGGTTGTACCTGTAAACTGTGCCTTGATACGAGCAAAGTCGTCTCGACCCATCAAGTCCAATTTTTTCCATCGGTTTTGGAAACCTACATACATTTCATAAGATACATTGGTTTTTCCATCAGAACTTCCTTTCTTCGTTGTGATAAGTATAACTCCATTAGCTCCACGAGAACCGTAGATAGCCGTTGCCGAAGCATCTTTCAGCACTTCTGTAGATAAAATATCACTTGTGCTTAAGAAATTGATGTTATCTACCATCACTCCATCAACAACGAAAATAGGGCTTGCATCATTGACCGTACCGATACCCCTGATACGAATCGTAGCCGCAGCACCCGGCTGTCCGCTATTCGCGTTTACAGTGACCCCAGCCAAGCGTCCTTGCAAGGCTTGGTCAACACCTGCTGTTGGTGCCAATTTCAATTTGTCGCCAGACACTGAAGCTATAGCTCCTGTGACATCGCTCTTTTTCATAGAACCATAACCAATTGCAACAACATCGTCCAGAACAAAAACATCTGGTTCCAAAGCTACGTCTACCGTACCGGATTTCGTAACTGTGACAGTTTGTTTCTTATAACCAATGTAAACAAACTCCAGTGTTGATTTTGGACCCTTGACGTTTATCGTATACTTCCCGTCGATGTCTGTGACAGCTCCGACGGAGGCTCCCGATACACCGACACTGGCCCCGATCAAGGTTTCTCCCGTATTTTTATCGGTAATAGTTCCCGATACAGTAAGTTCATTCTGCGCAGAAAGCAGAAGACTGCTGAATAATAAAAAAATAAATATTGTATAATATTTTTTCATGATATAAAAAAAATTTAAATAAGGTAAACAGGTCTGTTTTGATTTATACGATCAACAGTGTAAAACTAAGTTATAATTCATATTGTATAGCAATTTTCGGATACATCAAAAACTCAAGAGTCTATAGAATATACTACAACATTACTACTACACTATATCCGGATTAAAGCTTACAGATCGTTGTTTATCATAATTTTTTCAAATAGCGCAGCCTTCTCTTTGAATGAAGGCTACGCTCATTTAGTTTATCTATTTTACTTGTATTTTTGTCGTAAACCTCTCACCATTTTCATTCAATACCTGCACAAGATATACACCTGCATTGAGAGCCGAAACATCTATCTTATTTGTTCCGTTTGCAGACAATACTTTATTGCCATGCAATGAGTAAATTACAACTTGAGCAACATCTCCGGAAATATTAATTTGATCTGTTGCCGGATTTGGATATACGGACACTCTATTGTGTGACACATTTTCAATGCCGGTGGTACCGTCTATTATTGCTGTTTCAGACACATTTCCAACGAAGTCAACAGCTACAACAGATACTTGATTGTTCGGATCCGTCAATGTATAACTAAAAGATGGTTGTCCTAAATCAAAAATTGTAGTTGTTTTTACTGCTCTTGTGACTGCATCTTCTGTTACTACATAATATTTCACACCACTCAAAACATCGGTAGAAGCAGCCCAAGTCAATGTTGATCCACTCAAACTTAATACAGGTTTGGTAGGTCCTTCAGCATCAACCTGTCCGTTATCGCCCACCTTATATAAGAAAGTGCCGGTGAAGAAGTTTCCATTTCCAGTGCTCCAGAACACGCTCCATTTCAGGTTCAGGGTCATACCGTCTTCGATAGCAACTTCATCTATATTGTCTGTAAACACTACCTGAGCAGTTGAAATTGCAGTTGCTCCGTTTTCTGCAACAGTTCTGTCAAGATCATATTTTGTACCGTTTATTTCCACGGTGGGTTTGAATGCTGCATCTTCTTTAGGATGGAATGTTTGCCCTGTATATCTAGCATCAACAGTTGTGCAACCAATAGTCAAAGTATTTCCCTCTCTTTTAATAATAGTTGTCAATTCACCACCATTGCCTGTCGGCAGTGTTGTTGTATTGTAATTCATATTTTGTCCGTCAGTGATGGTCGATCTAGCATTCATCGTTTTAGCAGACAACAATTGTGCAGTAGAAGAGTTACCAGACAAATCTTTAGCCACAATATTCAGATTGTAAACTTTTCCCGGTTCAATGGCTGTCAGATAATAATCTCCTGTGCGGAATGCATGCACAGTTTCTTTAGCTCCTGTGATCTCATAATAGACAGTTCCACTATTGTCACTGCCCGATATGTTTATCTTCAGATAGTTTTTGGTAGCATCTCCAAGAGCAACATTACTCAACACCGGAGCAACTGATTCTTGTTCTGCCGGAGCAACACCTCCACCCATTTGATGCTTAATAGACAAGCCAACATTTGTTCCTTGAGTTACAGTTGTGTTATCCATCACATATGACTCCCATGCATGGTTATTTGGATCTTCATCGAATTTTTCCAAATAACCACAGTTCAGTGACAAGATTTTGTTGGCAATGCTACTGTCGCTCACTTTTCCGTAAAGGTATTTGCGATCCGGACTAACAGTAGGCTTCACTTCGATCATTGTGCCTCCGGCCGGTGTTATTTGCAAAAATCCTTCATCAAACAGTTTTGCAGGATCGGTAAATTCATAATAATACTCTAATTCTGTAGCCGTACTCTTTAACACGACTTTGATATCCTTGGCTATGCAAGATGTTATTTGCACCAATCCCGTAGTAGTGAAAGTTACATTCTGGGGTGTGCCTTGGTTTCCACTAAAGTCAATCGGAGTCACGGCCAACGTATAAGTTGTATTGGCACTTAATCCCGAAAGATTAAACTCCGAACCAAAAGCTACTTCCGAAATCCCATTTCCGGAGATGTAATAGAACAAATCACTGGCATTGTCAGTTCCCGCTATTTGTAGTTTAGCTGTACTTTCTGCGATATTGGAGGCTGTGACACTTGTCAAAACAGGCGCGACATTATCTCCTGCCACTATGCTGTTTGCTATGGCCGGATTGTAAGGGATCCGTTCTGTTTCGGAGTTGCCACCCGGATCTATTGCCTGAAAGAATGTTAACTGGAGGCTTGCCGGAATTGTGGCTGTTGTTGTTCCATAAGTTTGTTGTGTTCCACTAACACGCGACAACAGATTATTTTCTGTGAGTCCGCTTGCCGGCATAGCCCAATAACGAAGTTGGGAAGCCCATGTGGCTCCACCGATAGTTGCGCCGGTCAGATTTGTCCAAGCCCAAGTTTTGCCTCCGATGGTTACAACTTTATAATCAAATGTTACACCAGCTTTTTCGCTGCCGTAATTAATTGTCCCAGCATTGTACTGATCGTAAAGTTTCAATCCTGATCCCTTTACCGATCCATGATCTACTGCATATGTACTCAACGACAAGAACGGAATACACAGCATCAAAAATCTTTTGCTAATTGTAAATTTTTTCATGGTTTCAATTTTTTATTTATTCATGTTAAGGTCTTTTCATCCCCGCTTTACAGATACAATCTGCAAAGCGGAGGTTTATAGTCATTTTACTGTAAATTCGGTTTTCAATCCCTCTTTACTGCTTGTTCCAATCCAGAGATTAAACTTTCCGGGTTCGGCTTTCCTCACCAAGTCAGCCCCATAGAATGCCAGATCGTCTGTTGTCAATTTAAATTCAACAACTTTAGACTCTCCTGCTTTTAATATAACTCTCTGAAACCCTTTCAACTCTTTCACAGGACGAGCGATAGATCCTACTAAATCCTGTATATATAATTGGGCAACCTCAGTCCCATCAACATTGCTCACATTTTTAATTGTTACCTTCGCTGTTACCGATCCGTTCATCGGTACTTCGGATGACGACAATGCCAGCTTTGAATATTCATATTTGCTATAAGAGAGTCCATAACCGAATGGAAATAAAGGATCTCTGCCCGAATCTAAATAGAAAGACGTATTTCCAAGCGATGTCTGTGGTGCTTCCTGAGGTATCTCGTCCAACATTACAGGTTTGTCCGGAGCAGGACGCCCAGTGCTATTGTGATTATAGTACATCGGAATTTGTCCAACTTCGCGGACAAATGTTACAGGTAATTTTCCGCTCGGATTGGCTACTCCAAAAATCAGATCCATAATTGCAGTTCCGCCCATAGTTCCGGGATGGAAATTATAAAGTACGGCATCTGCATAAGGCAGGTCGCGCTCAATAGTCAGCGGGCGACCCGCCATGATAACCAAAACAACCGGCTTACCTGTACTTTTCACTGCTTTTAGCAAATCAGACTGAACACCAATCAGATTTATATTGGATAGCGAATGTGCCTCACCAGACAAAATTGCTTCTTCTCCCAGAAAAACGACTGCTACATCCGCAGATAAGGCTGCTTTTTTTGCTTTTTCAAAATTCGCAGTATTCTTATCTCTTGAATAAGCCAAAGTTGGCTCATACACATATTTTACATTCTTATAGTCTGTTTTAAGCGATTTGAGAGGAGTTATTGTTTTATCTTTTTCACCGTCAAAAATCCACGTCCCTAACTGATCATGCGGGGCATCAGCCATTGGACCAATAATTGCTATCTTTTGAGTCTGTTTCAATGGCAAAACCTGATTGTTCTTTAACAAAATGGCAGATTCCTGAGCTGCCACTTTTGCAGCCTGCAAATTTTCAGGAGCATACAACACTGATGCCGCACGAGTATCAACATACGGATTATCAAGCAATCCCATCCGCAGTTTTATTCTCAATATATTACGTACCGAGTTATCAATGTCCGTCATAGAAACCTTCCCCTCAGCTATCAAAGCTTTCAAAGATCCGATATATGATTCGCTCACCATTTCCATATCTACACCCGCACCAGCTGAAATTCTGGCGGCATCTTTTCCGTCTTTTGCATAGCCATGGGCTATCATTTCTGTTATGGAAGACCAATCTGAAACAACAAAGCCGTCAAATTTCCATTCGTCACGCAAAACATTCTTCAGAATGTAGCTGTTGCCTGACGATGGGATTCCGTCATTGTCATTGAAAGAAGTCATCAAAGAAGCTGCTCCGGCATCAATAGACATTTTAAAAGGAGGCAAATAGACATTCTTCATCAAATGAAGCGGAATATTCGTACTATTATAGTCTCTGCCACCTTCGGCTGCTCCATAGCCGACAAAATGCTTCACACAAGCGGCAATAGAAGTCGGATCCGATAAGTTTTTCCCTTGAAAACCTTTCACCATTGCTGCACCCAATTGTCCCGCCAAATAAGGATCTTCTCCCAGGCTCTCGGCTATTCTACCCCAACGCGCATCGCGCGATATATCTAACATAGGTGCAAATGTCCAGTTAATGCCCAATTGTCGAGCTTCTCTGGCCGACACTTTAGCTCCTCGCTCCACTATCTCAGGATCAAAAGAAGCAGCCTGGCCCAATGGTATGGGGAAAATGGTTTTTAGTCCATGAATCACGTCCCTTCCTATTATTAATGGTATTTTATTGGGACTTTCTTCCAATGCAATTTTCTGCAATTCGTTCACCATATTAGGATCAATCACATTCAGTAACGACCCCACTTCACCTTTTTTTATTTTTTCTATCAAAGCCTGATCTTTACCATTAAAGTTCAGTTGATTCATCTGCCCGATCTTCTCGTCGAGAGTCATCTTGGAAAGGATTTGCTCCACCCTGCTTTCTTCTGCTATCGTTTGTGCAGATAACGAAGCACTCAGTCCAAAAGCAAACAATAAAAGATGTAGAATTCTTGTTTTTTTCATGCTATTACTTCTGATATTTTTGTTGATTTAAGTTGTTCTCAAATTTAGAATCCGGTTCAAAAAAATGATTTCCGATATATTCTATAAATTATTCCGCTATAATAATAGAATAATTTGATACAAATATATTATCTTGCACTCGGTTTCAATGTATATTCTTATACAGCAAAAACTCAAAATATAGAATATTATATTACACTAATATTACGTCATATAAATTATAACTATCTGTTTTTATAATAATTACGAATAATGTAAATACGACATAATTATTTTATATGAAATTAAAATTTGCATTTTTCCTATTTTCATTACTCCTACTCTTCCCTTGCAGGCCAAGTGCGTCAGTATGGAAAAAAAAGATACTCAATTATGAGCGTAGCCAATATCAGGGAGGTTTTCAGAACTGGATGATCACACAATCGAAGGAAGGTTGGATGTATTTTGCAAATTCAAAAGGTTTATTGGAATTTGACGGTGTCAATTGGAATCTCTATTCGATGAAGAACAGGACTGTTCGCGTAGTCCGAATTATAGAAGATAAGTTTTATGTCGGTGGAGGATCCGAATTTGGATATTTTACCAGAAACCAAATAGGCAAATTGACATATATTTCACTTTCCGAAAAAACACCTCGATGGGAGGCCGGAGAAATCTGGAACATTCTTGCTTCAAAAAAATATCTTTATTTCATCGATGAGAACAATATTCTGGTAGACAATCATCAGGGCGAAAATCTCAGTATGGTATCTTCTGCTTTCAAAATTGAATGCTCCACTGTGTGGAACGATGTATTATATTGGGGAACCGTGCATGGAGTTTTTTATCTCGACAAAAACAACAAAGCCAACAAATTAGCAACCGCTGAAGCCTTGGACGGACAGAAAATTATAAAAATTGAGCCCTACGACAACAAACTGCTCATTACTACCACATTCAATGGCATATACATTTTGGACGAAAATGGCTGTAACAAATTGAATACAATGGCTGATTCATTCATCCACGACAATCAGATATTTTCATCTTACATTTACGGAAGCAAAATGATATTAGGATCCATTCAAAACGGAGCTTTCTTATTCGACCTGAAGAGTAATCTTCCGGGCGAAAGCTTCAACAACGGTAATGGTCTTAAAAACAACACCATCCTAAGTTCTTTTATAGACAAAGAACAGAATCTCTGGCTCGGATTGGATAAGGGGATCGGATATATTGACCTGAACTCTGCCATTCAACCGCTTTTCCCAACCGATTCGCCTATCGGAACAGGATACTGCGCTCAAATGTATAACGGCGAGTTATATTTAGGAACCAATCAAGGGCTGTATAAACTAGACAAAAATGGCAACTATCAACTCATAAAAGACAGCGACGGACAAATATGGTCTTTATTACTATACGACAATTCGCTTTTCAGTGCCGGCGACAACGGTATAATGGTCATTAACAACAGTCAGACCTATAAAATAAAATTGAGTGGCGTGTGGGAACTTCATCCGCTGAGAGCCGAAAAAGACAAAATTATCGCCGGAAAATATACCGGTTTCGGAGTCTTAAAAAAGGATGGAAATATATGGTCTTTTTCGCACAACATTCCCAATTTTTACGGATCGGGAAGAGGTATTCTGGAAGATGATAAAAATTATACATTCTGGCTGTCTGCCGTTGACGGAAAGATGAATAGGGTGAGTTTTGACCAGAATCTCAGCAGAGTGCTAGAGACAAAAAACTACACACTAAAGAATTCCAAAATCGAGGAAAATACGATTTTTAGACGAATAGACAACAATATCACGATTTGCGCTCAGGACGGAATATATTTGTACAGCCGCATCTCAGACGACTTCAGTCACTACACACAGTTGGAAAACATGCTCAACGGAAAGCAATACTACGATTATCTTTCTCAGGACAAAGAAAGCAACATCTGGTTTGTTTCGGAAAAGAACCTAAAGATTCTTCCTTTCCAAGGGAATAAATATAGCAATGAAATTTACAATTGGGGATTGACCGACGAGCTCATCAACGGATACGAAAACGTTTTATTATTGGATTCTTCTGCAGCCATCATTTCCGTAGACAAAGGTTTCTTTAAGATCAATCTGAACCAAAAAGCCAACAGAAACAAATCGGTCAACGTATTTGTCCGCAAAATGCAGATCAGCCAGACCGACAGCATTGTGAGCTACGGATACAATGAAAAGCCGCTACGCTTACCGTTTTCGTCCAATTCGGTCACCATTCATTTTGCGGCCACCGAATATAACCAAATATCAGACATTGTATATTCTTATCGTTTGATAGGGATGGAAGAAGAATGGAGTATTCCCGCATCCAAAACCAGCAAGGAATATACCAACTTGCCCGAAGGGAAATACACTTTTGAGGTCAAAGCCTCTATAAGAGGAGAAAAAGATTCCGAAAATATCACCAGTTTTTCATTTGAGATTCTGCCACCTTGGTACAGATCCACCTATGCATACATAGTGTATAGTATACTATGTATCTCTCTGGTATTCATACTCTATAAAAGAACAATCGGTGAACAAAAGAAAATCATTATCCAGAATCAGGAAGAATTGGTTGCTCAACGGAAAAGACATTACGAAGAAAGCAAATTGAAAGATCAGGAAATATATCAACTCCAAAACGAAAACCTGAAATCGGAACTGAATTATAAAACACAGGAACTAAACGGATATGTCCTGAATATGCTCCGTAAAAACGAAATGCTCGAAAACGTTAAAAAGAGTGTTGTCAACATCCTGAAAGCATTTGAAGAAAACAGACAAACCGTCTACATCAAACAAAAATTCACCAGTCTGATCACTCAAATCAACAATAACATTGAGCACGACAACGATTTTGAAATATTCCAGTCCAATTTTGACCTCATCCATCAGGGATTCTTCAAGATTCTGGACGAGAAACACCCCGAACTAACTCGCAACGATAAGATTCTTTGTGCTTACCTCAAGATGAATCTGTCATCAAAAGAAATAGCACCATTGCTCAACATATCGGTGCGAGGAGTGGAAGTGAACAGATACAGATTACGCAAAAAGATGAATCTGGGACGGGATGTGAACCTTTCCGAATACCTGCAAACGCTATTATAACAAGTAGGGAGTGATTCTATTCGGATAATAAGGTCATTGTTCTTTTCCGTCTTATATTTAAATTTCTTATTATATTTAAATAATAACTATCCGTTTTTAATTGTATTTTTGCAGAAAGGTGTGTATTAAGCGAATTGACAGTTGAATCCTTAAAAAATATAAAAACATGAATGAAATAGATTGGTCTACCCTTTCATTTGGATATATGAAAACTGATTACAACATCAGAACATATTATAAAGATGGAAAATGGAGCGAGTTGAAAGCAGAAACAGACGAAACAATAAACCTTCACATGGCAGCAACCTGCCTGCATTATGGACAGGAAGCATTTGAAGGATTGAAAGCATTTAAAGGAAAAGACGGAAAAATACGCATTTTCAGGATGAAAGACAATGCTAAACGGATGCTCTCATCGAGTCATGGTATCATGTTGGCTGAACTACCCGTCGAACTGTTTGAAGAAGCGGTTATCAAAGCTGTGAAAATGAACGAACGCTTTGTACCTCCTTACGAAAGCGGAGCATCACTATATATCAGACCTTTGCTGCTAGGAACAAGTGCGCAGGTCGGAGTCAAACCTGCTAAAGAATATTTGTTTGTTGTTTTTGTGACGCCTGTAGGGCCATATTTTAAAGAAGGATTCAAACCTACGCCAATGGTCATATTTCGCAGCTATGACAGGGCTGCCCCTCTCGGCACAGGAACAATCAAAGTTGGCGGAAACTATGCTGCAAGCCTTGTTGCAGGTGAGAAAGCTCATGAAATGGGTTATTCGGCAGTTTTGTATCTCGACGCGAAAGAAAAAAAATATATTGACGAATGTGGTCCAGCCAATTTCTTCGGCATCAAAGACAACACCTACGTCACACCCCTTTCCACTTCGATCTTGCCATCTATCACGAACAAGAGCTTAATGCAATTGGCTGGAGATATGGGAATGAAGGTAGAGCAACGTCAGATACGGGAAGAAGAACTTGCAACCTTTGAAGAGGCTGGAGCTTGCGGCACAGCAGCGGTGATCAGCCCGATAGAAAGAATAGACGATGTTGAAGAAAATAAAACATACGGGTTCACAAAAGATGGCAAAGCCGGAGTTGTGAGCACCAAACTATACAATAAATTGCGTGCTATTCAATACGGAGACGAACCGGATCCATACGGATGGGTAACAATTTTATGATTAAACGTTAACATTTAGGTTGATGCAGGATAACGAAGATCAAATGATTCTCAGAACTGAGAATCTGGTAAAGAAATATAAATCGCGAACGGTTGTCAACCATGTTTCCATCGAAGTAAAACAAGGGGAGATAGTGGGATTACTTGGACCAAACGGTGCAGGTAAAACCACTACATTCTATATGACCGTAGGACTTGTGATGCCGAACGAAGGAAAAATCTTTCTGAACGATAAAGAAATTACCAAATATCCGGTCTACAAGCGTGCCCAGAATGGAATCGGTTATTTAGCTCAAGAGGCTTCTATTTTCAGAAAAATGTCGGTCGAAGATAATATTCGCGCTGTTCTGGAAATGACGAAAACAACCAAAGAATACCAGAAAGAAAAGCTTGAAAGTCTCATCTCAGAATTTGGGTTGAACAAAGTTCGAAAAAATCTGGGGGATCAGCTTTCGGGTGGCGAAAGAAGGCGTTCTGAAATAGCCCGATGCTTGGCAATTGACCCCAAGTTCATTATGTTGGACGAACCTTTTGCCGGAGTAGACCCCATTGCCGTACAAGACATCCAAGAGATTGTTGCCCAATTGAAGTATAAAAACATCGGGATTCTCATCACCGACCACAATGTAGACGAAACTTTGAGCATAACAGACCGTGCCTATTTGTTGTTTGAAGGAAAGGTCTTATTTCAGGGTTCAGCAGAGGAATTAGCAGGAAATGAAATAGTAAGAGAAAAATATTTGGGAAGAGATTTTGAATTAAAAAAACGTAGCTTTGAGCATTTGAAATGATTTTATTAAATGTTTTTATTTATCTTTGTCGATCGTGGGCAGATTATTAGCTATAGATTATGGAACAAAACGCACCGGAATTGCAGTTTCTGACGTTTTAAAATTAATAGCGACAGGTTTGACAACTGTTCCTACACAAACGATTTTTGATTTTCTGAAAGAATACTTTAGCAAAGAAAGTGTAGACCGTATCATCGTCGGGCTGCCCAAACAAACAAACAATACTCCTTCAGAAAACATGAAAAATGTCAATATTTTTAAAGAAAAATTAACCAAACTTTATCCAGACATAGCCATCGTGACATATGATGAAAGATATACCTCTGTTTTAGCTCATAGAGCAATGATAGACGGAGGACTGAAAAAAAAAGACAGAGCAAACAAAGCCTTGGTCGATGAGATCAGCGCAGTGATCCTTTTACAAGATTATATGGAGAGTAGGCAATATAACAATTGTGAATAGAATATGATATTACCTATATATTTATACGGACAGCCGGTGTTGAGAAAAAACACGCACGACATTACACAACAATATCCGAACTTGCAGAGCTTGATTGACAATATGTTCGAAACAATGTATAACGCAGATGGCATTGGGCTTGCTGCCCCTCAGATTGGATTGGATATCCGCCTATTTGTCATTGATCTTGAAGCATTAGCCGAAGATGAACCACAGTATAAAGGATTCAAAAAGGTTTTTATCAATCCTCAGATCATTGAGCAAAGTGGAGACATTGTATCTATGCAAGAGGGATGCTTGAGTATTCCGGGCATAAACGAATCGGTTTTGCGGGAAGAAAAGATTCGCATAAAATATCTGGACGAAAATTTCGTGGAACATGACGAAACCTATGACGATCTTTTTGCGAGATGTATACAGCACGAATACGATCACATAGAAGGCATTCTGTTCATAGATAAAATATCAGGCATCAGAAAACAACTTATCAAATCAAAGTTGAACAACCTGATCAAGGGCAAAACCAATTGCCACTATAAAGTTAAAGCTATACAGAAATAAATAAATTATATTCATGAAAAGTAAATTGTTTTTACTGACTTCATTCTTTTTCACTTTTCTCTTTACATCTTGTGTCACCTCTAAGCAGACAAACCTGCTACAAGATATAAAGAAAAATTATCCAACACAAGAAGCTCCTGAGGACTACAAGATTATTCAGGGTGATCAGTTGCGCATCGCAATATATACTTTCGATGAAAGTATGAAAACTCTTTTTCCGATGTATGTGTCTTCAACCATCTTACCGAATGACAATAACGTAAATACCGACATGGGTGGTTCGAACAATATATTGAATGTGTATTCGGACGGAACCATAAAGATTCCGTATTTAGGAAAAATTTCAGTAGAAGGACTCACGGTGGTGGAAGCGAAAAAAATTATTGCCGCCAGATTTAATACGTTTTCGCAGGATCTTACTGTTGATGTGGTGTTGAATAATCGTTCTTTCTCTTTTCTGGGTGAATTCGGATATGGAAAAATACAAATGGAAAAGCAACGCATAAACATATTTCAGGCATTGTCGAAAGTTGGAAATTTCTCTGAATCGGGAAACAGGAAACAGGTCTATATTATCAGACAATTGCCGGGAGGAGCAACACAATATAAACAATTCGACTTAAGATCGAAAGATATTATCGATTCTGAGTATTATTTTATCCAGCCGAATGATGTCATTTATATGCCTAAAATCAATAGTACTTTTTTCGGAAGAATATCCGGATTTAACGATATCTTTTCAACATTTGGAATAGTGACAAGTTCTTTTGCAACAGTTATGGCAGTAATAAATTTAACAAAATGATGAAAAAATATATATTCCACACCGGATTCTTTATTCTTTTATGGGCTACCCTTGCAACTTCTTGCCGGACAGCAAAAGAAGTGAATCTGATGCAAGATAAAGGTCCATATTACGCAAAAACGCAATTCAAAGATTATCGGTTGCAGTTCAACGATGAGATATATTGTACAATTTTGACAAAAAATACAGATTTTGCAGAGATGCTGAACGGTGTCATTTCCACCGGTGGTGGCAATTATTCTTCTCCATACACGATCTATGAAGATGGAAACATCTCTATCCCATTTTTTGGTGATATCAAGGTCGTAGGGCTCACCATCCCCGAAGCCGAAGCCGTGATACAGAAGAAAATGCAGACTTCTATCGTAGATGCACAAGTGATTGTCAACCTGAGAAACAAACTGTTCTATATTGTATCTAATAGAGGTCAAAACGGCTCTTTTCAGGTTTACAAAGACAACATGACACTCTTCCAAGCACTAGCCCTTTCGGGTCAACCTGATGAAGTGATAGACTACTCAAAAGTAAAAATTGTCAGAGTAGATGCTGATGGCAGAAGTGTGGAAAAAGAATTTGATTTAAGAACAACATCTGTGATTGAATCCGAATTTTACTATATAAAGCCTAACGATGTAATATACTATTCTGCGAGTGCAAAAAAATCCTTTTTCAATATTCCAACACTTTCGACGTTCCTGCAAACCGTTGTTACGCCCATATTTTATGCCGCGACAATATATAGTCTCACTAAGAAAACGAATTAGTATAAATTAATGGAAGATATAAATAAAATGAGCACAAACAACACTGTTCAGGATCCATTCTTAGAGGATTCGCAACAGAAAAACAAAGTGACTTTCGATTTTGTTTTGTGGTTTTATCGGATTCTTAAACATTGGTATTTGTTTGTACTATCACTATCAATATGTCTTGGTTATGCATATGTGAAAAACAAAGCATGGATACCCCGTTACAAAACTAAGGCTTTAATGGTTCTTGAAGCAAGAGGTACGTTGGGTGCTGTGTCTACGAACCTGGGAGGGATAACCCAAAACTGGGTGAACCAGCAAATGATATTATCCTCATACGACATGGTCGTACGCACTGTTGATAAGCTGCCACAAATGCAGGTTTTCTATTTCCATGCAGGTAAATTCAACATTGACAACCTCTATGGAAGAACTCCGATCTTAATTGAGTGTCAATATATTGCACCAAGTGCATATGGCGAAGTATTTACTATATCTCCGATCAATTCAGAAAAGTGCAAAATATCTGTGGAATCAACAGATAATAAACCCGGATTTTCTATCGAGGTTCGGTATGGGGAGTTTGTACAAGAATCGCGATTCTACATCAAAGTGAATAAATCAGAACGGTTTGTACCTAATTTTACACCTTTCAATTTCAGATTTGTCACCAAAGGAGAATTAATAAACAGATATACCAACAGTATTTCGGCTTATATAGAAAAAGAAGGTTCTTCTGCACTCACAATAGAAAAAATTGGTACAAATTCGGCAGAAGACAAAGACTTTCTTAATGCTTTGTTGGCGCAATATCAAGACTACAATCTACTACTAAAAAATGAAGCTGCAGACAGGGCAATATCTTTTCTTAACAAGCAATTGAGCATTGTCAAGGACTCTCTAACAGTTTCGGAAGATGCGTTTCGTGACTATCAGAATGTTTCCGGTCTCTACGGAGTTGTGAACGAAAACGGGTCAAGCAGCGAAATCCGAAGCCAGCGAGACGCAGTCATTAAGGAATTGGCTGAACTGAAAGTTTCGGAAGTTTCACTCAAGCAAGTAGCTGATATTATCAATACCTCTGTAAAAAACAATACAGAAATGCCAGATATATCAAGTGTTGGCTATAACAATCCCAGCATTTCGGACAACATTGTCAAATACAATACCATTGTCAGATCGATGCAAAGAATGGGTGAAATGCATCCGATGTATCAGACTCAACTCAAAGAATTGAATGCCATTAAATTGAAAATGTTGACAGAATTAAATAAAATCGTTGGAAGCACACAAGAAAAGCAAGATCAATTCAAACAAAAATCGATTTTATTGGATTCTCAAATAGCAACACTTCCCGCTCAGGAAAGTACCTATATGAAATATGAAAAGAATTTCAAGTTGAATGAAACTTACGACACCTATTTAACTCAAAAAATAAGGGAAGTGGGATTGCAAAAAGCAACAAACACACCCGATAATTATATTCTGGAAGCTCCACGGCAGATTGGTGGTGCTATAAACGGAGACGAGAGAAACCAAACCTATATGTTCTATTTCTTTTTAGGGCTGGCTATTCCCTTGATTTTTGTTATCTGCAAGGAAGAAATATTCAACTTTACGATTGCCACCAAAGAAGAATGCGAAAGATTAGCTAAGTTTCCTGTTATTGGTGCAGTGGAAAATGTATCAAAAAAACAGACCAAAGGAAGGGCTATTGTTAAGAATTTTCCCAAGTCGAGTTTTGCAGAATCGTTCCGTAATATGCGCATCCGTATAGAATATATGGCACAGCGTGAATCCAATATTAAGGTCTTGGTAACTTCAGCCGAACCAGCCGATGGAAAAACATTCGTTGCAGCAAATATTGCATCCATCTATCAGTTGACAGGCCGGCGTGTGGTTCTTGTCGATTTTGACTTGAGGCGTCCTTCTGTTGCAAAGCTGTTAGACATTCACAGTAAGCGTGGCGTATCCAATTTTCTGATCGGTCAGGTGTCGTTGGATGAAATACTAATCACACATCCTGATTACGGATTTGATGTCATACCGGCTGGAACATTGCCTCCTAATCCAAGTGAATTGATAAAGACAAAAAAAACTAAGGATTTGATAGAATATCTTCACTCAAAATACGATTATGTTATCATCGACTGCAGCCCTGTTGGTCTTGTGTCGGATGCATACGTTTTGGCGAAGCTGGTAGATACAACTTTGTTTGTTGTAAGGCGGGCTAAGACAAACAAATCGTTCTTTAAAAGTGTCATCGGACAACTCAAGAATGATGGCATATACAATGTCGGACTGATATTCAATGATGTGAAAGGACGCGAAGGATATTACGGTACATCACGTTACTACGGAGACAAAGCATACTATCTGAGGAAAAATTCCTACTATCATGACGACTATTTCGAAAAATAACGAAAACGAAAAAATATATAAAAAGAGGAGCATATTATGTTCCTCTTTTTTTCTATATTATCAGAATTAATATATTTGTTTGCTTTAATGTGTATAACTATAAAATAATGAAAAATTTCATTTTATCGGTCTGCCTATTATTTAATATATCTCTGTCTGCTCAGGTCATAGACGCAGACAAAGTGATGATTATCGGACGGAATGCTTTGTATTATGAAGATTATGTCCTAGCAATACAGTATTTTAATCAGGTCGTAAAAGCAAAACCCTATCTTTCAGAACCTTATTATTATAGGGCGGTGGCAAAATTTCTGCTCGAAGACTTCAAAGGAGCCGAAGAAGACTGCACATCATGCATTGAGCGCAATCCGTTTATAACCAATGCCTATTTTGTAAGAGGCGATTCAAGACTGAATCTGGGAGATTATGACGGTGCAATTGAAGATTACGATAAAAGCTTGACGATGGTTCCCGAAAACAAACCGGTTCTGACAAATTTAAGTTTAGCGAATATCCAGAAGAAAGATTATACACGAGCAGAAGACATATTGAATAAACTTGTGGTTCAGGATTCGAGTTATGTGCAGGCATACCTGATCAGAGGCTCCATGTTTCTGGAAAAAGGAGATACGATACAAGCCATCAACGATTATAATAAAGCAATTGTAAAAGACCCTTATTTGTCGCAATCCTATTCGAGAAGAGGTGTACTCTATTCACAGCTGAAAGAGTATGACAAGGCTCTGGCAGACTTCGATGAAGCAATCAAACTGGAACCTCTTTTTTCTGGCAATTACATTAACCGTGGATTGGTAAAGTACTATAAAGATGACTATCGTGGTGCAATGGCCGATTATGACAAGGTCGTTGATCTGGAGCCTAACAATATAATAGGACGATTCAACCGGGGATTGCTAAGAGCACAAGTGGGTGACGACAACAGGGCGATAACGGATTTTGACGTTGTGTTGACATTCGAACCTTCAAACTATATTGCTTATTTCAACAGAGCTTTGCTCAAATCAAACACAGGTGATTATAAAGGTGCTATCTCCGACTTCGACAAAGTGTTGGACGAATATCCCGATTTTTATCAGGGATTCTATGCCCGTTCCGATCTGAAAAAGAAAATCAAAGATACACAAGGAGCCGACAAGGATTTCCGTTATGCAAAAGCTGAAGAAGACCGCATCCGCAAAGCCATATTCGCAGGCAAAGAACCCGCCAAAAAAGAAGGCGACAAAACCCGTGAAAAATCGGACAACACGATTGACAAATTCAATCTGCTGATGGTTGCAGATAAAACTGAGCAGGAAAAAACAAATACAACAATGCAACAAGGGGCAAAGTGCAGAATCAGCAGGTCAACGTCGACTTAGAGCCGATCTTTGTGATCTCATACTACGAAAAATTTGATGAAGTAAAAAAAGCAGTACATTTCTATTCAAGAATTGATGAGCTTAATAAAAAACGAATATTCTCCCAACTGCTCAAAATAACCAATGCCGAAACATCGCTCACACAAGAGCAGATTGCGTTTCATTTTGCATCCATCGACGAGTTTTCCAAACAAATTGATAACAACAAAGAAGACTCTCTGCTCTATCTCGGACGAGCTATTGACTACATGCTTGTACAGAATTTCCCAAGTGCAATAGAAGACCTGAACAAGGCCGTTGCTATCAACCCGAATTTTGCCATTGCGCATTTTTGTTTAGGTGTGATCTACACAAAGCAGCTGGAACTGAACGAAAAAAATAAACAAGACATCACATCACAACAGGACGAAACTGGAAAAATTAATCTGAAAGATGCCGGAAAAACTGTTGCGGGAGACATGCAAGGTACTTTGCCGGGAGTGGATTTTAAATCACCCGAATACAATCTTGCCATCAAGAGTTTCTCCAAAGCTATAGAAATTGACCCCCGATTTGTTTATGCTTATTATGACAGAGCCAGTGTAAAAGCCAGTTTGAGAAACTATCAAGATGCAATTTTGGACTACAATATAGCTATAAACCTTGATCCTGAATTTGCGGAGGCATACTTCAACAGGGGAATATGTCGATTATTAATGGGTGATAAAGATAAAGGAATCGTAGATATGCGTAAAGCTGGCGAAATGGGAATGGTCAATGCCTATGGCATCATTAAGAGAATGACAAACAACTGATCCGCAAACAGGTTCTTAAACTCTCGTCAGATCATCAAACGAAGAAAAAACAGAAGCGAAAGATATAAGCTCCTGAGAGTAAACCAAACTAAAGATTTTTTTTCTTTGCCGGAGAATGCTATGATCTCAGAAATTGATTATTTTTGCAAACGTAAAAATACAAATATCGTCTCCGTTTGTATGGAGATGATTTAAACAAACAGACAAATGATAAAAATAACTTTTCCCGACGGTTCAGTCAGAGAGTTTGACAAGGGAACAACTTCTATGCAAATTGCTGAAAGCATCAGTTCCAGATTGGCACAAGATGTCTTAGCAGCAAAAGTGAACGGACAAGTGTGGGATCTAACCCGCCCAATCGACGAAGATGCGACAATAGAACTCCTCAAATGGGAAGATGAAGACGGTAAACACGCTTTTTGGCATTCATCAGCTCACTTGATGGCAGAAGCCATTCAGATTTTGTATCCACATGCAAAATTTGGTATCGGGCCAGCTATCGAAAATGGTTTTTATTACGACATCGATTTCGGTGACACACCGGTCAAAGACTCGGATTTTCCGGCAATCGAAGCAAAAATGCACGAGTTAGTTGCTAACAAAGAAGCAATCGTGCGCAAAAGCATAACCAAAAATGATGCTTTGAAAATGTTTGGCGACCGGAATGAAAACTACAAAGTCGAATTAATCAATGACTTGGCCGACGGAACCATCACAACATATACCCAAGGTGTATTCACAGATCTTTGTCGTGGACCTCACCTGCCTAACACGTCATATATCAAGGCAATCAAAATATTAAGCGCTGCCGGAGCATACTGGCGAGGCGATGAAAAACGTAAACAGCTCACCCGTCTCTATGGTATCACCTTTCCGAAGAAAAAAATGCTAGACGAATATCTGGTATTACTTGAAGAAGCAAAAAAACGCGATCACCGAAAAATTGGTAAAGAACTGGAACTGTTCGCTTTTTCACAAAACGTAGGAGCAGGTTTACCTCTATGGCTACCTCGCGGAACACAGTTACGGCTCAAACTCGAAGATTTCCTGAAGAAAATACAGAAAAGATTCGACTATGAACAAGTGATGACTCCACATATTGGAAACAAGCAATTGTATGTCATTTCGGGACATTATGCTAAATATGGCAAAGATTCGTTCCAACCCATCCACACACCGGAAGAAGGCGAAGAGTTTTTGTTAAAACCGATGAATTGCCCACACCATTGCGAAATATACAAAGTGGCTCCACGTTCCTATAAGGATCTTCCCTTACGCCTCGCAGAATTTGGTACAGTGTATCGCTACGAGCAAAGTGGAGAACTTCATGGTTTGACCCGTGTTCGTGGATTCACTCAAGATGATGCACATATATTTTGTACTCCCGAACAATTGAAAAATGAGTTTTTGAAAGTGATGGATATCATATTCATCATATTCAAAGCTTTGGATTTTGAGAACTTTGAAGCACAGATCTCATTGCGTGATCCGAACAATAGGGAAAAATATATCGGGAGTGATGAAAACTGGGAAAAAGCCGAACGCGCTATCATCGAAGCCTGTCAGGAAAAGGGACTGCCCGCACGTGTTGAGCTCGGAGAAGCGGCATTTTATGGCCCCAAACTCGACTTTATGGTAAAAGACGCATTGGGCAGACGTTGGCAATTAGGAACAATCCAGGTTGATTATAACCTACCTGAGCGATTTGAATTGGAATATACCGGAGCAGACAATCAAAAACATCGACCTGTAATGATTCATCGTGCACCATTTGGTTCTATGGAACGCTTCATTGCTGTGCTCATCGAACATACAGCCGGAAAATTTCCTTTATGGTTGACTCCGGACCAGGCAGTGATATTACCCATCAGCGAAAAATTCAACGATTATGCACACCGGGTGGCAAGTTATTTGAAGGCTCAGGACATCCGTGTTCAGGTAGACGATCGGAACGAAAAAATCGGACGAAAGATCCGCGACAATGAATTGAAACGAATCCCCTATTTGCTCATTGTTGGAGAGAAAGAAGCAGAAAATGAAGAAGTTTCTGTAAGAAAACAGGGTGAAGGTGATACAGGTTCAATGAAATTTACTAACTTTGCCGCTCAATTGAATGAAGAAGTGGAAAGAATGATGAATGCTTGGCAGAAATAATCAAAGCCAAGAACATCAATCAACTGACAAACAATGTAATACGAAATAACAATAAAAAAGACAGAAAGGAAAATTAATCTATTTGAATGAGAAATAACAGATTAAACACCAACAAGAAAGAAGAACTGCATAGAATAAACGAAAGGATCAGAGTCCCAGAAGTTCGTTTAGTGGGTGATAATATTGAGCAAGGAGTATATTCTACTCACGAAGCTTTAAGAATGGCCGATGGTTTAGGTCTAGATTTGGTTGAAATATCCCCAAGTGCCGTGCCTCCGGTATGTCGTATTACAGATTATCAGAAATTTCTTTATCAGCAGAAAAAAAAGCTGAAAGAACAAAAAGCAAAATCGGTGAAAGTGGTTGTGAAAGAAATCCGTTTTGGACCTCAGACCGACGATCATGATTTCAATTTCAAGTTGAAACACGCAAAAGCTTTTCTCGAAGAAGGTTCAAAAGTGAAAGCTTATGTTTTCTTCAAAGGACGTTCTATTCTATTCAAGGAACAAGGTGAGGTTCTATTGCTCCGTTTTGCAAGTGAATTGGAAGACTATGCAAAAGTAGATCAATTGCCACAATTGGAAGGAAAGAAAATGATAATCTTCCTCTCTCCCAAAAAGCAACCAGTAAAAGCAGCTCCGGCAACAGCAAAGGTTGTGAAGCCGGAAAAATCAAAAGCGGCAGAGTCAGCCCCAGAGAAAGAAGATGGATCGGAAGGTTGATTCCGATTGGAATGTAAGACACTTTATGTGCTAAATTTTATATAATAAAAAATTACGAATTAAGATGCCAAAAATGAAGACTAATTCCGGTGCTAAAAAAAGGTTCAGCCTTACCGGATCAGGAAAAATCAAAAGAAAACATGCATTCAAAAGTCATATATTGACGAAGAAAACAAAGAAACAAAAAAGAAACCTTACGCATTCAGGCCTTATTGCTAAGGTAGACGAAAAGAATGTAAAGCAATTGCTTGCATTGAAATAATCCTTTGTTTTCCAGAGCAAAATTTTCTTTAACAGATTTATTAACCGAATGTATGCCCAAAAGATTTCTTTAAGAAAAAGAAACGCTATCATTCAAAACATCTTTCAATTATGCCAAGATCAGTCAATCATGTTGCTTCACGCAACCGCAGAAAAAAAGTATTAAAATTAACAAGAGGTTATTACGGAGCTCGCAAAAATGTATGGACAGTAGCCAAAAATACTTGGGAAAAAGGTCTTACTTATGCTTTCCGTGACCGTCGCGCCAAAAAACGCAACTTCCGTGCACTTTGGATACAACGTATCAATGCAGCAGCACGCTTAGAAGGATTATCATATTCACGTCTGATGGGTGCACTTCACAAAAACGGAATTGAAATTAACCGCAAAGTTCTTGCTGACTTAGCAGTAAATCATCCCGAAGCAATCAAAGCGATTGTAGATAAAGTAAAATAAAGATACTTTTCGGAACGAAAAAATAAAGGTCAGGCATTCATCTATGTCTGACCTTTATTTTTATTTATCCCGATGCCTTGTCCTAAAAGATTACTACATTTGAGTCTAGGAATAACAAATACAAAACATATAGATTTGATTTGATCAATGATAGAGAAGAAGGAAAGATCGAATATCATCGATTTAATAAAAAAAGAAGTTGTGCCCGCAATAGGTTGCACTGAACCCATTGCCGTCGCTCTATGCGTTTCTAAAGCGACCGAAACATTGGGTAGGATACCCGATAAAATATCTGTTCTTCTGAGTCCCAATATTCTCAAAAATGCAATGGGAGTGGGTATCCCTGGAACAGGTGGAATGATTGGCTTGCCCATCGCCATTGCCCTAGGTGCATTGGTCGGAAAATCGAAATATCTGCTCCAAGTGTTGAAAGATTGCAAACCTGATGATGTAGAAAAAGGCAAGCAGATGATTGCGAACAATACGATCAGCATTTCATTAAAGGAAAACAACACAGAAATGCTGTATATTGAAGCTATTTGCGACTCAGAAAATGACACTGCCACTTGTATCATATCGGGGCAACATACCAACTTCTCTTACATTGCAAGGAACGGAACCATCATCCTCAACAAAAAGGATCAGATTGCAGACTCCGATTTTATGGATAATCTCATTCTTTCTATGCAAAAGGTCTATGAATTTGCAACCGAAACGCCTATCAACGAGATTCGTTTTATCCTCGAATCCGGTCGACTCAATCTTGTAGCTGCGCGGCAATCACTGACCGAAATACATGGACACAGTTTGGGACGCACCCTGTGTAGTGAAACAGAACGCAAAACAATGGGAGACAGCACTTTTTCACATATGTTATCTTACACCTCAGCTGCGTGCGATGCCCGCATGGCAGGAGCGATGATCCCCGTGATGAGCAATTCAGGTAGTGGCAATCAGGGCATTGCAGCGACCTTGCCTGTTGTGATTTATGCAGGAGAAAGTAACAAATCGGAAGAAAAGTTGACAAGAGCCTTAGCTTTGAGCAACCTGACGGTTATCTATATTAAACAATATCTGGGCAGACTATCTGCTCTATGCGGTTGCGTTGTAGCAGCAACAGGCTCCAGTTGTGGGATCACTTATCTGATGGGCGGTAGCTATGAACAAATCACCTATGCTGTGAAAAATATGGTAGCCAATCTGACCGGTATGATCTGCGACGGAGCCAAGCCAAGTTGTGCACTCAAAGTCTCAAGTGGTGTATCCACTGCAATGTTTTCCGCAATGATGGCTATGGAAGGAAAATGCGTTACGTCTGTCGAAGGCATTGTAGATGATGATGTTGACAAGACGATCCAAAATCTGGCTAAGATAGGCAAGGAAGGAATGTGTGAAACAGACAAACTGGTGCTTAGCATCATGACAAACAAATAATAGCCGATTACTATTTCCATGACTGAGGTATTTATTGAAACTATTTTCATATTCTCCTCCCAAAAGATTTAATTATACCGACGGATAATTATACTTTTGCAAAAGCAAAGTTTTTTACCGTTCACAAAAAGAATAATCGCACTGAATGAAAAAACTTATTTTATTCTGTATTTTAATTTGCACATTTTATTCTTGTAAACCTATAAAAGAAATGACAAAAAGCGAAATTGCTCTTATCAATAAAGAAGCAGTGAATGTTCCCATGCGTGTCTTACTCATCACAAATGAGCAAGATTATCTCATACTGAGGGAAAAAAGTTCTGATATAAAAGATATAGTCAACAACAAAGACTTACAATTACTTATAGATCGGTTAAAAGTTACACTATCCATCGAAAATGGCGTTGGAATCGCAGCACCGCAGGTAGGCATAAACAAGAATATCTTTTTGTTTATGCGGATCGACAAACCCGGAAATCCCGTTCAGGTGGCCATAAATCCTCGAATTGTAGCTCATTCAGAAGAAACAGTGTGTTTTGAAAATGATGGATGCTTATCCGTTCCTGACATGAGTGGGAACAGCAATCGCTGGACTTGGGTAGATGTAGAATATCGGGATCAGAATAACAATCTCATAAAAGAGCGACTCGATGGTTATTCGCGTCGGAGTAACTATACCGGAGTCATTTTTCAACACGAATATGATCATCTACAAGGCACTCTGTTCATAGATAAATTATGTGACAAATAAATGAAAAAAGAACAACAAAGTATTTCTCGTTTTTAGAATTTGATTTAACTTTGTACCCCAAAATACACCACGGGATGTAGCACAGTTGGCAGCGCGCCACGTTCGGGACGTGGAGGTCGGACGTTCGAATCGTCTCATCCCGACAGATCTACAGTAGATGTCTTACAATTAGATATCTACTGTAATTTTTTTTTAATAGAAAGTCAAAGTTCTTGTGCAATATTCATTCTGTCTATTCATTGTTCAAAACTATTTATTGCATTTGAGTCCGCAAAGTGTGGTCAAATTCATATCTTTATAACTT
>JBKECE010000294.1:0-4982 GCA_047974325.1 Dysgonomonas sp.
TTGTACGATCTTTGACCTGCTCTTCTTTCGTTTTATATCCTATATATGAGAAAACCAACGTTCCATTTGACGGCACATTAAGAATATAATTTCCATCGATATCGGTAACTGTACCGACAGTTGAACCCTTAATCATAATGGACACACCTATGATCGGTTCACCTTCCGAGTCTTTTACGACCCCAATCACCCTCACCGTTTGAGATTGTTGTTGCTCAAGAAGCGCAGACCCCTCAGAAGCTGCCTTTGTCGGAGCAGAGATGAGAATGCCTCCACTCATTAGTAAAATAGGAATTATTTTCCTTGAGAGTTTTAAACATGGCATAGATTAACTAGATTTAAATTAAACAAATTATAAAATTAAACTTCTATTTAAGTTTTTTCTTGATACAAAAGTAATTCCGCACACATTTGACAGAGTATAAATTCACGATATATTAGTATACATTTACGACAGTCTTATTTTTTTTATAAAAAAACCGATTCTAGAAACAAATAAATATGTTTTTCAACATATAAAATCTAGGTCATAATACTTATAAATAAAAGATATATGAGATATTTGTGAAAGTAAAACAGGATATCTTTAACACCCATCTATCCCATAACATGAAATATGAAGATTGTCACGAAAATATATAATATTATATAGAAATATGCCATTAAGGAAAAAAAATAACAAACAAGAAGTAGCCATTATCATAAAAAAGTCTTTTTTTTGTACTATGAAATTTATTTTAACAAAATGAAAATAAAGATAAAATTAGCTTGTATATATATTATAATATTTTTGTGTAGCATACATGGACTATATGGATACAATTTGCGTCAAATTTCGAGTCGCGACGGATTGTCAAACAGTGCAATTTTATCTCTATACCAAGATAAAGACGGATTCATGTGGTTTGGCACATGCGATGGACTCAATATGTTCGATGGAATTAATATCAAAATTTATAAACCTAATAAGCAAACAAAAAATGGGTTATCAGGAAATCTTATCCAGAGCATAAGTGAGACTGCTGACGGAACCCTCTGGTTAAATACAAATTATGGACTCAACAAGTTGGACGAAAAAAGCCAAAGCATTGAATATCACAAACAATTTATTGGAAATTATAGGTTAGCATTAGACAAAAACCGTGAGACTTTCATAGTCAAAGACAATAGTAAGTGTTTTTTTTATTTGAAAGACAAGCATATTTTCCGAGAAATACCATTACAGAACATCAACTTCAAAGCAGTTTATGATTTTTTCATAGACGATAGCGAAACTATGTGGATACTTGGTTCGGAAGGCAAGATTTTCAATGCCCGAATAAGATTTCATCAAAATACAGAACTACCGACAATAGAACCTCTAAACAATTTTAATCATCCGTCTAAAATTCTCTACATGTTCCACGGAAGTAATATGCTATTTTTTGTGGATGAAACTTATGCTCTGTATGAATATAATACCATCACCCGAAAACTGGTATATATAAAAAATCTAACTGAAGAAATTAAAAATAACGGGAAAATATCGTCCATCATCAAAGACAAAGAGAACTATTACGTTGCATTCCAAACAAATGGGCTTATTTTCATACATAATACTCCTGATCAATTGATAAAGTATGAATCTACGACAATTGACATTCAATGCGGTATTTTTTCAATGGTGAAAGACAAAAATCAAGATGTAGTATGGATAGGAACGGATGGGCAAGGTGTTTATATGCTATCTCAAAATTATTTTTCACTAAGAACATTCACGTATAACTATCTTCCATTCAATATATCGAAACCAACCAGATCCTTGTTTGTGGACAGAAATAATACACTATGGGTGGGAACAAAAGATGATGGTATATTGAAATTTCCGAATTATACGATTGAAGGCGACCCGCGAACAAAAAAGGTGGAACATCTTACCACTAATAACAGTGCCCTGATCAACAATTCAATCTATGCTTTTGCTCCAAGCAAAAAAAACATCGTCTGGATAGGCAGTGATGGAGGCGGACTTAATTATTATTCGTATCGCGACAATATGATACATTTCATTAATTACCATGATAATAACTCAATCAGATACATCCATTCTCTTTGTGAAACAAATGATACCACCTTATGGATTGCAACTGTCGGACTTGGAATAATAAAGGCCACCATTTCAGGAACTCCAGACAATCCAACGATTACCAATCTCTATACTTTACCTATAGACAAGAACATAATCCATACGGATCATTACTTTGCTGTGTACAAAGAGAATGACAGCATTCTATGGTTTGGCAATAGAGGATATGGAGCTATCCGGTTAAATACTTATACAGAAAAGTATGAAGTTTTGAAATTTAATTTAAATAATATACAAACAATCAACGATATCTTTTGCATTCATAAAAGTGAAGATGGAATGTTTTGGTTTGGAACAAGCTTTGGTTTGACCAAGCTGATTTCTCGCAAATCAAATAAAATTAACTTTTTGAACTACAACGAAAATATCGGATTCACAAATAATACAATACATGGCATATTGGAAGATTCACGGAAGAATCTTTGGATGAGTACGAACTCGGGAATAATAGAATTTAATCCCCAAACAGAATCATTAGTCAAACATAACCAAAGTAGTGGTCTGAATATTGTTGAGTTTAGTGATGGAGCATATTTTAAAGATGAAAACACAGGGAATATGTATTTTGGTGGCATCAACGGATTTGTTTCTATAAAAGAAGATGAATTTACGGCAAGTCAATATGCCCCACCTATTATTTTTAATGATATCCGAATCTATGAGAAAGATTATGATGTGAGTGATTTACTCAATAGTAATGGTGAATTGGAATTACATCATAATCAAGATTTTTTCACAATTTCATTCATTGCCATAGACTATATAAACGGTGCAAACTACACATATCAATACAAGCTGGATAATTTAAAAGATTATTGGATAAACAACGGAAATTCAAATTCCGTAACATTCACAAACCTATCTCCTGGAACTTATACATTGCTTGTCAAATACAAGAACGGAATATCAAATACCGAGAGTCAAGTATACTCGATAAAAATAAGAATTCTTCCTCCTTGGTATATGTCTGCATGGGCCTATCTAGTATATTGTATAATAGCCATCGGAATTGTCTATTACACCGTTGGAGTGATACAAAAACGCCAAAATAATAAGAGAAAGATTCTTATGCTGGAAATAGAGCAAAAACAAAAAGAAGAAGTGTATGAATCCAAGCTCAGTTTCTTCACTAACATTACACACGAGTTGTGTACACCTCTCACCTTAATATATGGACCTTGCCACCGCATCATATCGTATGAAAAGTCAGATGCATATATAAAAAAATATTCTTTCCTTATTTTACGAAATGTGGAACGTCTGAATGATCTGATACAAGATTTAATTGAATTTAGGAGGCTTGATACAGATAATAAAAAATATGACATAAAATTGCTTTCTATTTCGGACATAAGCAAGGATATAACAGATTCGTTCAGTGATATGTCCGATTCAAGAAATATAAGATATAATGTAAACATACAGAATCACCTATCATGGCCTTCTGACAAAGCAGGATTCACGACCATACTGACCAATCTGGTTTCCAATGCATTCAAATACACACCTGATGCCGGAACAATATCCATCAATGTAGCTGTTGTTGATGAATATCTGCAAATAATAGTATCCAATACAGGAAAAGGAATAAAAGCTCACGATATAGATCTGATATTTGACAGATATCAGATACTTGACAATCTTGAAAAACAAAGCATGACCGGAGCTTCCCGCAACGGGCTTGGGCTAGCTATTTGCCACAACACTGTCAAATTATTAAATGGCGACATCAACGTAAAAAGTACACCAAACTTATCAACGGAGTTCATTGTTACTCTGCCACAAATGCCTGTGTCCTCGACCGAGGATAGTATCCTGCTACCCGAAGAAAAAGATTTTAATATCATATCGGAAAACACTGAAACGACATCTGATCCACTCATAAACACAGAATACACTTTCGACAAATCGCGTCCTTCAATTATGATCATTGATGATGATCCTGATATGCTCTGGTTTATTTCGGATATATTCGTAGAAAAATACAATATCATACCGATAAACGATTCAACAAAAGTATCTGAATTTTTGCAACAAATGCACCCAGAATTAATAATCTCGGACATCATGATGCCGAATATAGATGGAATCACTTTGACAAAACTCATTAAACAGGATAAACAAACAGCGCATATCCCAATCATTCTTCTATCTGCAAAACAATATGTGGAAGAACAAATCAAAGGAATAGAATCCGGAGCAGATATATATTTGACAAAACCCTTTAATGTCGATTATATCAAGACTGTTGTGGATCAATTTATTAAAAGAAAAGAAGATCTCAAAGATTATTATAATTCTTCATTAAGCTCCTTCGAACTCACAAATGGGAAATTATTGCACAAGGAAGAAAAAGAGTTTGTGGATAAGATGATCGAAATCATCAACGAGAACATCACCAACACTGATCTCTCCACCGAATTTGTTGCATCAGCAATGGGACTTGGCGTACGTAATCTTTACCGCAGATTGAAAGGCATCGTAGACAAAACCCCTGCTGACATCATCAAAGAATACAGGTTAAATATTGCAGAGCATTTGCTTATAAAATCAAACATGTCTATTGATGAGATCATTTATAAATCAGGATTCAGCAACAGAGCTACGTTTTTCAAATTGTTCTCCGGCAGATTTGGCTGTACCCCAAAAAACTACAGAGAGCAAAAGAAAAATAATGAATAGCCTCTTCCCTGTGTAGTTTATATTACAGAGCCTTCAAAAAAATAAAAGGCTGTCAATCATATAGATTACAGCCTTTTGGTATATTAGATTCAGAAAATATTCGAAATTCTACAATTTTCTTGCACCGTCTTTGATCACAACATCATAAACCTTAGGTTTGATCCTGAACTTCTGC
>JBKECE010000016.1:0-14870 GCA_047974325.1 Dysgonomonas sp.
AATGTTTTTAAAATCTTTATTCGTGTTCCTATGGTATTAGCCGAATATTGAACAACTAAAGTCAGAGCATTTGGTAAAGGACAACAACGCCTCATTATGGATTCGCAAGAACCAGACAGAAAAAACAAAATAATATTCGATAGAATCAAGCAAATTGTAAAAAGTAGAAAAATTCCTCGTTTTAGTTTAAAAGACTAAATCATACATATATCTACAAACTACTCACGTTCTTCTCATTTCCTTTGGAGGGAAAGAAACAAACCTTTAATTTGCAGTTTATTTTTAGATGTAATTATGAGAGCTAAACGACTCACCATTGCCGTACACACCTTAGTTTGGTTGTTGTTGCTGGTTGTTCCATATATTTCAACCGATCAGGTATTTAATTTATTAGACCCGGCTTCTGATGTCAAGTATCTGTTGTTATGCTTTACGATAAGCAGCGTATTGTTAGTTACATTTTATTTCAATTATTTTTTTCTCATCCCCAAGTTTTTGTTTTCAAAAAAGAACTGGCTTTATTTTCTATTCTTATTATTGATAATAGTAATAGTATTATTCACTCTTGGCATAATATTTTATTTTTCTGATTTTAACCCCGAAAGATTAACGGAGTCAGAGCCGATAGTTGAAAAGATCATTCCTGTTATTATGGTCAATGCAATAGTATTGTGGCTCTTATCGATTGGCTCTTCTATTTTATGGACATTTTATACCAGACTAAAACAAGCCGAAAACGAGAAACTTTCAGCACAAGTAGCATCCCTAAAATCGCAAATTAATCCTCATTTCTTATTTAATACGCTGAACAATATATATGCGACAGTTATTGACACTTCACCTAAAGCTGCGGATATGATAGATAAACTTTCAGACATGATGCGCTATACAATGAGGGATACACAGCAAGACTTTGTTTTATTGGAAGATGAATTACATTATATTAGTAATTATATTGAATTACAACGTCTTCGTTTAGATAGGAGTGTGAAATTAGAATATGATTGCTTGGAAAATATACCAAACTTACAAATTGCTCCGATGCTACTAATTCCTTTTATTGAAAACGCCTTTAAACATGGAGTAAATTCAGAACAAAAAAGCCATATAAAAATAGACATAACGATGAATAAACAAGAACTTCAATTGAGTGTGGCAAATAATAAAGTAAGTATTCAGCAGAATATTTATGAAAAAAGTGGATTAGGCATTGAAAACACAAAGCATCGGCTAAATTTAATTTACCCTTCAAAGCATTTGTTGGTTATCAATAATACAGAAAAACAATTTCTCGTTTCTTTATATATCGATTTACAATGATGAATGCAATTGCCATAGACGACGAACCGTTAGCACTGACTGTGATTAAATCATTGTGCGACAAAACGAATAATGTCAATCTTCAAAAAACATTTACTCAGCCGAGCGAAGCTATAAAACATCTACATAAATATCCAGTAGACCTCATTTTTTGCGACATACAAATGCCAGCGATGACCGGAATTAATTTAGTAAAAACATTGCAGCAAAAAACAATGGTAATTTTCACTACTGCTTTTAGTGAATATGCGGCTGTTAGTTATGAGTTAAATGCAGTTGACTATTTACTTAAGCCGATCAATCTGAAACGATTCACTCAAGCTATATCCAAAGCACAAGAATATTTTGACTATATCAATAAGAAAGATCAAAGCACAGATAAAAATATCTTTGTTCGTGCCGATTTCAATTTGGTTAAAATCCCTTTAGCGGATATTCTATACATTGAAGGTTTGGCCGATTATATTAAGATTCATATCAAAGACCGCAAAATGATTGTAGCCCGAATGTCTATGAAAGATATGATGGAGAAATTAAATTCTATGGATTTTATTCGTGTACATCGCAGTTTTATTTTACCATTCAGTAAAATCGAAGCAGTAAGAGGAAACACTATATTTATTGGAGAAAAAGAGTTTCCTATTGGGAGAACATATGCTGAAAACTTTTTTAATCGTTACTCTTATTAAGAATCTACACTTACATTCATTCATCGCATAAATCTGCTCCTTCTTCTCAAAAATTTTTATGCCTTTATTATTGACTTCATATTTGTACTGTGATCACAAAAATGATTCGCAATGCAAATATGATCTTAAAAAGCATTATCCAAAAATCATTTTCTCCAAAGATATTTAGAGTATATATACTCATATCGTTTAGTCTGGTCTCCGCTTCGGCATGGCCTCAGTACTATATGATATTTACAAATGACAGTCTTCGGCAAGGGTATGACAAGTCGATGAAGAATCCTTACATCCTCAAACCAAAACAGTTGAACATATCTAAGGACGAAGCCATCGGGATGGCTGACAGATCGCCCGCATTTGCTGTATATCGTGATAATTATTTTGTCACGGGGATTCCTTTAAATAAAAATGTAACAAATGAAACAGCAGATGCAGCCTTTCAGATCAGCATAAGACATCGAATAACAAAGAGTATATTGCCCTTTAATACATTTGCATATCTGACATACACACAAAAGTCTTTCTGGAACATCTATGCCGAATCAAGCCCATTCAGAGATACAAATTATAATCCGGGACTTGGTTTAGGTAGATATTTATTTCATAATAATAGATTGGCAGGAGCAGCCTTTTTACAACTTATGCATGAATCGAACGGTCGTGATGGAGATGATTCACGAAGTTGGAACTACCTAAGTTTATCAATGAAATATTATTTCAATCCACGCTTAAACCTCTTCGGCGAATTCTGGTTACCATATGTTGATGGTGATAATAATAAGGATCTTACGGATTATAGAGGGCTTGGATATCTTTCTGCCAATTATATAAGCAACAAACATCGATGGTGGTTATCTGCAGAAATTAATCCCAGAGATGGTGTTGAAAATATCAATACCACCCTCACTGTTGCTTTCAGAATATCGGAAAAAGCAAACCAATATTTATTTGCCCGTTTTTTTCAAGGATATGGAGAAAGCCAGAAAGATTACAATACATATGTCATTAACGTTCGTGTCGGGATATGTATCAAACCAGATTTCTATAGTATGTTTTAATTCATCCTCGGAAAACCGGTATTTCAATCTGACAACATCAAATAATATAGGCATTTATTAAATATGAACTCTAATAGATAAACAGAATGAAAATAACGATTTTTTATGTGCTATTGTTTTTTACCACTGCTTTTAATGCATTCTCTCAAGAAAAAGTCACTTTAAGCGGGACTATTGCTGACAATGCCAATAATGAAACACTGATCGGTGCTAGTGTTATTATTTCTGAAGCAAGAAACGCTTCCACTGTAACCAATTCCTATGGGTTTTATTCTATCACATTGCCAAAAGGAAACTATACCATCATCGTCAGCTATATGGGATTTGAACCCATTGAAGAGAAAGTATCTCTGGTAGGAAATACAATCAAGAATTTTTCGATGCTTGAAAAAAGTTCAACATTAGAAGAAGTTGTTGTTACGGCCAATGATAATAAAACAAGGATTTTCAAACACGAAATGAGCGTAAATAAACTTCCCATAAGAACCATTAAGAAAATGCCGGCGGTTATGGGTGAAGTTGATGTGCTGAAATCATTATTGCAACTACCCGGAGTAACCAATGCACAGGAAGGTGCATCAGGGTTTAATGTAAGAGGTGGTTCTGTAGACGGAAATCTTGTTCTGCTGGATGAAGCGGTGGTTTACAATACTTCGCATCTGTTCGGCTTTTTCTCAGTTTTCAATTCCGATGTGATCAAAGACCTGAAATTATATAAAGGAGGCATTCCTTCTAATTTTGGAGGCAGAGCATCTTCTGTATTAGATATCTATCAGAAAGAAGGAAATAATAAAGAATGCCATGTGAATGGAGGGATCGGATTAATATCCAGTCGTTTACTAGTTGAAGGTCCGATTGTAAAAGATAAAAGCTCATTTGTTGTAGCAGGAAGAGGAACATACGCACATCTTTTCCTGAAGTTGGCTGATGAACCAAATTCAGCATATTTCTATGATCTGAATGCCAAGCTTAATTATCGATTCAACGATAAGAATAATCTTTTTGTATCAGGCTATTTGGGTAATGACGTTTTTGACATGAATAAATCTTTGGTAAATAATTATGGCAACATCCTAACCAATGTGAGATGGAATCATATATTTACTGACAAGATATTCTCTAATATGTCAGCTATCTATAGTGATTATAAATATGGATTAAAAATAAAGTTTGCTGGTATAGACTGGAAGTCGAATATTAGAAATTATAATTTCAAGTATGATTTTAAGCATTATCTATCCAATAACTTAATTCTTAATTACGGATTGAATTCTATTTATTATCAGTTTAATCCCGGAACAATCAGGCCTTTCGACGAAACTTCGGGAGTCATTCCAGATCAGATTGCTAAAAAGAATGCTTTTGAAAACGCCCTGTATCTTAGTGCAGAACAAAAGCTATCTGATAAGTTATCTGTCAGTTATGGGCTCCGCTACAGTAATTTCCAACGGTTAGGTAAAGAAGAAATAAACATATACGAAAATAATGAGGCGGTAGTCTTCAATCCTGAATTTCAAATTTATGAAGAAGCGACTCCTATAGGAACAATAAGTTATGGCACGAATAAATCTATCTCAAGTTTTGGCAACCTTGAACCCCGATTGGCAATAGCTTATGCTTTAAATGATGATAAATCTGTAAAGTTAAGTTACAACCGGATGAGTCAATATATCCACCTAATATCCAATACGGCATCTGCAACACCTCTTGACATTTGGGCTCCCAGTGATAAATTTCTTAAACCAGAGATTTCCGATCAGGTGGCATTCGGCTATTTACAGAATTTTGGCGGTGATAATTATTCATTAGAGGTCGAAACATTCTACAAGACGATAAAAAACAAAGCGGATTACATTGATGGGGCAAATTTAATTGCACATAAAGCAATTGAAAGGGTACTACTAAATGGTAAGGCACGCTCATATGGATTGGAGTTGATGGCAAGAAAAAATAGTGGACGGCTAACAGGTTGGCTTTCTTATACCATTTCCAAAGCTGAACAACAGACACCGGGAAGGAATGCCTCTGAACCGGGAATAAATGATGGTAAATGGTATCGGGCTAATTATGATAAATTACACAACCTGTCAATTACAGGTGCTTATCAACTAAACAAAAAATGGTCTTTAGGTGGCACTTTCTCTTTTCAATCGGGTAAAGCAGCAACATTTCCCAATGGAAAATACGAGTATCAGGGAATAACGATTGCAAATTATGGTACACGAAACGCAAATTCTCTAGCGGCATACCATCATTTGGACTTATCGGCAACTTACACACCAAATCCGAATAAGAAAAAAGGATGGCAAGGCGAATGGGTATTTAGTATCTACAATGTTTACAACAAACACAATGCAGCATCTTACAATTTTGGACAAAACGCAACAACCGGACTAAGTGAAGCGAAGAAAATGTCCATATTCGGGATCATCCCCGGAATCACCTACAATTTCAAGTTTTAAGGTAATCGGCTTTTTATTAACATATAAAAATAAGCAAAATGAAAATAGTACATATAATGCTAACAGCAGCGATAACTTTTTTATTAGCAGGATGTTACGAAGATGTTATCAAAATAAACCTCGACACAGCAGAACCAAGACTGGTAATAGATGCATCCATCGATTGGACGAAGGGTATGACAGGCAACGAACAAAAAATTAAATTGACTACTACAACAGGCTACTACGATGAAAAATTCCCAACAGTTTCGGGAGCCACCATTACTGTAACCAATACAAAGAACACTGCTTTTGATTTCATTGAGACTGTCAATAAAGGGGAATACATCTGTACCAATTTTGATCCTGTTATTGGAGAAACATATACATTGACTGTTAATCTAAACGGAGAAACATATACAGCTACGGAAACTTTAATCGGGACACCAAAGATCGAAGATATAATCGAACAGAACAATAAAGGAGGTATGGCAGGTGACGAAATTGAAATTACATACTACTATCAGGACAATGGTGCTGAATATAACTACTATCTGTATAGCGTTGTGATGAAGCATATAATATTTCCACAGTATAGTGTCGAAAACAACGAAATGAACAAAGGTGCTTTGACTGCGGTCTATTATTCACACGAGGACTTAGAAGTGGGAGATACTCTAAATCTCAAGTTGTACGGGATCTCTAAAAGATATTATGACTATATGGCTAAACTACTTCTGGCATCGGGAAATGACGATGGACCTATGTTTTCGCCAACACCTGCTGCTGTTCGGGGTAATATTGTAAATCAGACTCATAGCAAAAATTTCGCTTATGGATATTTCAGGTTATCGGAAGTGGACGTTAAAGATTACACCATTAAAGAATAATTTATGGAAAGAAAGGTATTAAACCATCGTGCATTTGTGTCTGTCGGATTATTCTTTGCCTTGATAATTTTGTTTATCACAGCAGTATTAATCCAATTCTTCGAAAGCAACCCTGATAGTCTTGAGATGCATATCTGTGTATCATGCCATGCTCTGGCTGGGATTGTTTTTATAATCTTAAACATTCTGCATTTGAAATTAAACTGGCAGTCCTTTAGATCTTATATCAAGGACAAAGAGGCGAACATTAGCCGGGAAATTATTTCAGCAGTTCTATCAATAATTTTATTTCTAATCCTTGGTACTTTTATCGTATATCTCCTTCTTGGAGGATAAACAAGATAGAGGAATTTTATATTATGAACCTAGAAATTTTTTAGGTTCATAATATTGTGAATAGTATCTTTTTATGTATCAAAAATTTACATTTGTTTGCAATAGAAAATCATAATATCTTCATTTATTTGTTTTTTAATCCATATAACACTTATTTTCCCAGATAAACACAAAAATACACCTGTTGTAGCCTCCATTGACCACCTAACCAGAGTTCTATAGTTATAACATTTGATGCTGATTATTAGTTATTTTAACTTTGTAATAATTAAAATTATAATTATAAAAAGGAAGTAATGAAGTCTTTTTATACAATTCAAACAGCGATATAATGAAAAAAATTGTAGCACTCGTTTTAATCCTATTTTGCAGTATTAGTATTGTGTTTTGCCAAACGACACAAACGGAGAAAGTATCTGATATGTATCCATTTAAATCGTGGGGAATAGGAGTCAATGCGGGAACAAATGGTGTCGGGGGTAATATCATCACCAAAATCAATCCTCATTTGGTTGCCCGTGTAGGTTTTGATTATATGAAATATGACTATAAGCCAGATGATATGGAATTAGACGTGGAATATGAAGGCCAAGAATTGGAGGCTAAAGTGAATTCCGTTAAACTGAAATTTCCTAACGCCAAATTATTAATCGATTATTATCCGATGAAAAATGGAATATTCAGTATCACGGGAGGTCTCTATTTCGGACAAAACAAAGTTACAATGGAAGGATATGCATCTCAAAAGTTTGAATTGGATGATATCGTCATTGAACCAGACGAGAACGGATATTTTGATGCTTCTTTAGTCTTGGGAAACACGGTCAAACCGTATTTAGGTATTGGATTGGGGCGAACTTTGGCTAGTAAAAAAATAGGATTTCGTTTCGAGTTAGGTGTTATATATCAAGGTCATTACAAAATAGAGAGCGATTATATGGCAGACGAAACAGTGAGCAAAGCGAATAATGCCATAGAAGATGAAATTCCAAAATCTTTATTGGATTTTTGGCCTGTTTTGAACTTTAATTTATCGTATAGATTCAAGTAAACTGTTTTATGTGATCTTAAAAGAAAATATCAACTGTAAGAATCCAATCATAGTAATAACGGAAGAGTTTTTGAAAAGCAAGATATTAAGCGGAAGCCGAAAAGCTTAGAGTAGGCGAATAATAGTAGAAATAGGAAATATGAAAAAAGTAATTTATTTATTCATTTATTTAATTTCATCAAGTATCTTTTTTTTCGGATGCAGCAAAGATGATGATAATTCGTCTTTGAAGTCACCAGAATATGAATCTATCAGCGGAAAATATAATGTTTTGGGCAACAGCACCTATTCCAGTATTGAACTAGGAGCAAGTGGCAATTATATTATTGTAAAATCCACAGCAAGCAATAGATCTCTGTTAGAGAAAAGTAATATTTCTTTCAGTTCTGCTTTCTCAAAGAAAAGCTCGGTAGTTTCAAATATCCGTAAATCACGCTCTGAAAAAGATTCGTCTGACAATGGCGTCATTTTTGGCACTTATACAGTGAATGAAGATGGTTCTATCAATTTGGAAGGTTTTGGCACACTGGTAATCACCTATAATGGCTCTTCTGTTACAAACATAACTCTGACACCGACTAACGGCACAGCCATTACTCTGAATGTGGAAAAAGGGGACACGTATGAGAATAGTGAGTTGACTAACAAATTATGTCGCACATGGAATATGGTTTCTATATCAGAAAAAGAATATGATGGAACAGGAAAATTGCTGTATGATGTAGAAGGTACATTTAATATAAAAAAGCAAACTTGGTCATGGAATCTCAAGGTAGATGAACTTGGATGGGGTGAACCCAGTGATGGTTCTTACGACCTATCGCAAATATTGTTCTCAAAATCAGGCACTTATTTAGTTTATTATACAGATAAAACGGCTCTAGTCAGAAATTGGAAATGGAAGGATAAATCTTCAAATATTCTCTATTATAAAGAAATTGAAGATGCTGATTATGATGAAGATAACTGGACTCTTTTGTCTTTTTCCGGAAATAGAGTGGCATTTTCTGAAAAATATTCAGACAGTGAAGGTCGTTGGGAATCCAGTACGGTATTAGAAGCTGCCGATTGATACAAAAATATGTCTGCTCTGTGTTATTTTACATTAAAGAGGAAATCAGAATTGTTGACCCCTACTAGAATTATTTAGTGCTAATATTCATCATATACAGATATTTATAATACAACAACGCTTTAAAATAAGATAAATTTCTAATCGTTTAATAAAATATATTTTTAAAATGAAACCAATTTTTAAGTTTCCATTTTTAGCATTGGCAATTGTTCTCGGAACCAATGCAAATGCCCAAACAACAACATCAGGTAATGGAGAAGGTGTTCTAAACTATGGTGTTAAAGTAGGAGTCAATTTTGCTGGATTCAATGGTAAAGGAGCTAAAGATCTTGATGGAAAGGTCGGATTCAATGCAGGTGTATTTGCTGAATATACTTTGCCTACCAATCTATACTTTCTTACCGGACTAGAAATTTCTGCAAAAGGTGCAAAAGCAGAGATAGAAGAGGACGGAGGCAAATACAAGGAAACATATTCACCAACGTATCTTCAACTTCCTATACATGCCGGGTATAAACTCGGACTGTCTGACAATATAACTTTAGGCTTGCATGCAGGTCCATATCTGGCTTATGGTATTGGAGGAAAATCAAAAGAAGAATACACAAGTGATGGTGACACAGAAAAAAATGAAACAGACTTCTTCGGGAGCAAAGAAAAAGGTGGCGCTAAATCATTTGATTTTGGAGTTGGTTTGGGTGCAAATGTCGACATCAATCAATTTAGAATTGGTCTGGGGTATGACATGGGGCTCTCAAATATTGACAGAAGCGAAGAAAGTGAGGCTCATCTAAAAAACAGAAACTTCTTCATCAACGTAGGTTATAAATTCTAAGAACAGACAATCTTTTTAAAAGCCAATTCTGAGTAAGAATTGGCTTTCTATTCTCCAACATTAAAGGAATTTTATGACAAGAATGATCATGATAACTTTTAATATTACGATCCAAAATTCATGAGAAAAGTTATTCAATTTTTAGACATTACTTTATTATGAGCAAAAAATACATTAAAATAAATAACTTATATTATAATGTTAAACAGACCATTATAGATAAGAAGCTATCGATTCTTTTATTATTAGCTATACATTTTGTCTTTATTCAAAATGCATCTGGTCAAAAGAAAACGACATACGATTATAAATATCTTTACACCATAGACAAAAATGGAGAAAAACATTCTAATTATGGTTCAGTACGCTATATAACTTTCTCGGAAGATGCTAAAACTTGCTATACGAGCGATGAAAATGGACGAGCTGATTCGTGGGCTCTTTATGGTTCTTATCAAGAGGAAAATAATGGAATGAGAATTTATCGTGCTTATTGGTACGTATTCATAGACAATAATCCTCAATGGCTACCTAAATACTTTTACTTCTCTTCCGATTTTTCCCGTATGAATCTTAGAAATGAGGATAGTGGAGACACAGAAGTTTACGAACAGCATATTTTAGAACATCCAAAACAATTGTATTGATCATGAGGATCCTTCTAATGTTAATATTTACATTGTTTTCCATCACAGCCTTTAGCCAGACATATTATTATAAACAAACTGCAAAAATCTCTGATGGAAAGCGATTTAAAGGCAATAATACCGGCCAGTTTATCACCTTTACCCAAAAGACTTGCTATGATTCGGATAGGACCGGTATATCTGTTAATAATGGAAGTCTGGCATATCAGAGTTTAGAAAATGGTATTTTATACTACATAGGTAATAGCTATTGGGGTGCTAAAACTCAATATCTGTTTAGTGAAGATAAAAATAGATTAAATATATTGCCCGATAATGGCGGAAAAACAATTTACATATATGAAAAAACCATTGAACCTCAGGGAATAAAAGCCTGCTATTATATAAAAAATAATAACAATGGTGGTACATATTATTCATCTTCTCCTATTGAAAATAGTGGCAAATCGTATTCTTCTCCCAAAAGTACAACCACCACAAAAACCACAAAAACTATGACATGCCCTTATTGTAAAGGAAGTGGAAAAGTAGAAGTTAACAAATCCATTTCCTCTTATGGACAGAGTTCTTCCTATTCCTTATGCAATGTTTGTGGACGTAAAATTTACTCCGGAGATGTACATTATCATACGTCATGTACACAATGTCATGGCTCGGGAATATTAAAACTATAGATACGAAATATCGCACCTGTAATAATGATTCCTTTCGGGATAAGCCTCTCAAATAGACACAGATTTATCGGTTGAAATATATAGTTGGAATAAATCCGATATTGCAAGTATATACAAATACAAACTTTATATTTACAGACAGGATTTTGCCACTTTTTTCTTTCCATATGCAGAGAGGAATAAGTGGCATCTCTCTTTTTTTGCACGTAACTACAATATATTCAAAGAGAAATACAATCAAATAACAAATATTAACAATGTATAGAATGTAATATTGCTCTCTGAGGCCTAAAAATAATGTTCGAACAAAGAAATTTAGAAATTTAAACATTATTTTTGTGCATATATTTTTTTATATATTGTATGAAATACAACCTTCTGGTTATCATTGTTCTGATTATATTCACATCATGTCAGAAACGAACCTCATCCAACAATACGCAGTCTGACAAGATAGATTCCTTGTTAGCAACATACCGGATAGAAATACAATCTGATCCAATCAAGATTATGTCTCAAATAAGAACTGAGCAACAATCTATTAATGACAGTTTCAATTATTATCGGTTTAATACAATTCTAGGTATAGGATATTTTATGTGTAACCACATTGATTCTGCTCTTATGATAGACAGGGGCGTTATACAGTTCTGCAACACCGAAACTCCACATCCGGATATAATTGAACTGAAAGCCAAAACATATAATGATATGGGAATATTCTTCCAATTTTCAGGACAAAAAGATTCAGCACTTATTTCTTTGCAAAAAGCAGCATCGGAATTTGTGCGTTGCAACAGCCGAAAAAGTCTACCCGATGTTTATATCAACATGGCGGATATTTATAATCATAAAGGTGATTACCCCGATGCAGCCAATTTATATAGACATGCCTTATTTATTGCTGATTCTTTAAAACTAAACGAAAAACTCAATCCTATATATAGCGGATTAGCCCAAGTATATACTTATTTGAAAAATTATAAAGAGGCGGATTTTTACTTCAACAAAGTAGAAGTCATTCTCGACACATTGCCAGCCTTTGATAAATATTTCTTTGCGAACTCCAGAGGAAATTATTACTACAATACGCATGAATATGAAAAAGGACTCTCTTGGTTTCTTCGAGCCAATAAGTTTGCAGAATCATTCGATCAACCAAGTTACAAAGCAACAGCCGAAGTTAATCTTGGTGAAATATATTTACTATTGAACAAACCGGATTCTTCAAAATATTATATGGATCATGCAGCACAATATTTTATGTCAGACAATGCTGACGAAGCTGGAAGATATTATTTGAACGGACTATATTCTGCTTATTTTCTTAAAAAAAACAATCTGAAAAAAGCTAAAGAATACCTATCCTATTCGTATGATATGCCTAAGATAGATCCTCATTATGTCTATTTTAATGATAAGCGATTAGAAGAATATTATGAAAAGAAAGGCGATTATCATGAAGCATACAAATTAGCAAAGAAAGCAAGTCTATATGATGATTCCTTACGAAATATTACTATTCAAAATCAGGTTACAGAAATCGATACCCGTTATCGTCAAGATACGACATTATTGAAACAAAATATAGAATTAGCCAATAGAGAACAGAAGGTTTCACAATTAAGACAGACTAACATTTTCATTTTATCGTTGTTCACTATTTTCGTTCTATTAGTCTTCATTATCTCTATATATAGGCGAAGGAAAAGAGAACTGCAAAAAACACAACAATTAGCAACAATAACAAGACTGAGAATGGAAAGCATTCGCAACAGAATTTCTCCGCATTTCATGTTCAATATTTTGAATTCGGTGATACCGAGCCTGAGAAACTATGATGACCTTACACGTCCAATGCAACTGCTCGTTGAGTCTATTAGAGGAAACTTACTGCTTACCGAAAAAATTGCAATAACTCTAAAAGAAGAAATAGACATCGTAAAAAATTATCTTGCACTAATCGAAAGCATCAACACAAATCACCCTGTGGTGAAGTGGACAATAGATCAGGAAGTGGATCAGGAAATACTTGTTCCTTCTATGATTATACAGATACCTGTAGAAAATTCAATAAAATATGCCTTTGAAGGCCGGGAAGCTAATAACATATTAAGACTAAATATATTGAAAAGAGACAATAACCTTATAATAGAGGTGCAAGACAATGGTGTAGGATTTAATTCGGGAAAGACATACAGGAAGGGGAAAGGCACCGGCACCGGACTTAATATTTTATACAAAACAATAGAAATGTTGAATGTCAAAAACCGACAAAAAATGGAATTTGACATAAGAAATGAGATGAACATTTCATCGGACAGACATGGAACAAAAGTATCTATAAAAATACCAACCGAATATAAGTATGAGCTATGAATGCAATAATAAATACGGTCATCATAGATGACAGGGAATCAGCAATTAAGGCTCTAGTTGATGAATTGAAGACTTATCCTGAGGTCTGTATATTGGAAGCAACGACTTCTCTGGAGAAAGCAAAAAAATCAATCATAAAAAATCGCCCTAACCTATTATTTTTGGATGTAGAAATGCCAGGCCAAACAGGCCTGGAGTTTTTGGAAGAAATATCCTTTTTGGGCTATAAAGAAATGTGCGTGGTCTTCTATAGCGCTTTTGACAAGTATATGATAGATGCTTTGCGTGCTTCAGCGTTCGATTATTTATTAAAGCCTTTTCAAAAGAAAGAGCTTGACAATATTATTAAGCGCATTAAAGAAAAGGTTCTTTCCGGAACAGTGAATTTTGAACAAGCTAAATATCATTCCATAAACCTTGATAGACGGTTTGCAATACATACAGTTTCAGGATTGCAGTTGCTAAATCAAATGGAGATTTTATATTTCGAATTTATCAATAATCAACGTTACTGGCAATTGATACATACAAACCTATCTCATTCCAAACTTCTGACAAACACAACATCCAAGGACATATTGAAGATGAATCCTTCATTTATTCAGATTAGCAAAGATTATATCATCAACATTAATTATATTTCGTCAATAGAAAATAAAACATATAGATGTCTATTATATCCGCCATTCAATAATCTGGAAATATATGCATCTAGGCGCTATTACTCGCAAATTAAAAATTCTCTTGAAATTTTGTAAGATTAAAATTCAACATCTACATTAACTTTCCCATCCTTTTGTTTTGTTATAACCTGTTTTGTATCAGGCTGAATATTTCCTTTCAATATTTCTATCACATCATTGTGCAGTTTCTCAAGATTAATATCTTCCTTGTAAGTATAAGCATATAGAGTACCGCTTATCTCATCCTTAGCTTCGTCTAAATATTTTGTCATTACATAATCAAACGAAGCTTGATTAGAATGGAACATTAACACATGCAATCTATATAACTGTTCGTTGTCACTTCCGTCCGGATTCGTACTATAGACATAGTAAACGATCTTCGTAAAACTTGAAGAAAATCTATCTTTGGGCAATTCTGCATACCATTCATATCCCCAAATATTTTTGTCCTCCCATTTAAAATAATCGAAGTTGAAATATTCATCAATTCCTTCAGGTAGCGTTTTGTCTTGATATGCTTTATATAACAAATCTTTATATTGTTTGGCATCATCATATTTTCCTAATCCAAAATTCGAAACGATTATATTCTTAATCATAAAGGCTTCTCTCATAGCAAACGCATCGTCAAAGATATCTTTACCTTTTCGAATTAGCTCCAAAGCTTCTAAACCATATTTTCTGGAAGATTCAAAATTTTCGGACATACGATTTATTGACTCTAAATAGGTAGTAATCTCAGTTTGATACCATAGAATATAACTATACAATGTATCTGTCTGAGGAACT
>JBKECE010000043.1:0-2209 GCA_047974325.1 Dysgonomonas sp.
CTTAATGACCCCATGAGAGCGTGTGATCCAGCAAATATTGGTCTGATCGATAGAGATATCAGTGAGTAATGCGGAGCCAAAAGATTTAATATATCGAGTTGGTAAGACTTCACTTGCTTGCGATAGAAAAAACAGTTTATTCTCGCCTATTATATATAGGTTTTTATTTTTGTCTAGAGCAAAAGCCTTAAAATCAAAAGATTTGTTGTTTTCGTTTTTTACCAGAGTGTTTTTACGCAACTTTCTGTCATATTTGTATAAGTTTTTTTCAGATAAAACAAATAAAATATGCGAGTCAGGTTCTACGATATCAATCACCGATTTATTCTTAAAATCTTCAAAATCGAGGATATTAGAACCATCAAAACGATTTAAGCCATTTGCCGTACCAATCCAAACAAAGTTTTTACAATCTTTATACAAGCAATTTATAGTATTGCTATTAAGATCTTGAGCTGTCGTAAGAGTTACGGGAGCGTGTGTTTCTGCAGCTGTTAGAAATAGGCTTAGACATAAAATATATAAAAATAATATTGTTTTTTTCATTCTTGGTACTTAGTATATTACAAAACTAAAACAAAAAAATGAATCAACCTCAATTGCCCTTCATTATTAGCAATGTTAGATAGTCCAATATTATCACTTGGGACTTAGTTTGAATGTTATATTGTACTTTTTCGTCTTTCTTAATATACATTTACCCCTCCTAACTATTAATAATCTTATCATGAAAAAATTCTTCATTAAAATCTTTTTCAGCTTATTTATTATCCCGGTCTCGTCTCAGCAATTAGTCCTTCACTCTGTGCCTAATAACATCCTATATAGCCTTCACAACGATGATTACACGGTTCAAGTAAGGGAGCCAAATGGTAAATGGCAAGATCTTTTCGAATATAAGGTAATTGTTGATGCAGACAAGCCTCAGGAAGCCTCGATGGTTCAGTTTGATTTTGAAGGAAAAGTGGAGTTAAAAGTAAAATTGAATAATGGCGTAGTCAATACTGTTAAGATCCGACCTACGGCTGAAGATATTGAATATGTCAAAAATGGAAATATTATTTATTTCTCATTAGATAGGCCGACGAAGCTGTCAATTGAAATAAACGGAGATAGATTGCATAATTTGCATGTGTTTGCGAATGAACTTGAAAAGGAAATTCCAGATATAAATGATTCTCGCGTAATGTATTTTGCTCCTGGATTACACAAGCCTAAAGATCAACCCGGAAATTCATTTAATGTCCCGTCTAACACTACTGTTTATTTAGCCCCAGGTAGTGTAATTAATGGTAAATTTATTTGTAATAGGGTTGAAAATGTACGCATAATAGGGAGAGGTATAATACTTGAGCCTCAAAGAGGGGTAGAGATAACACACTCTAACAATATTGAAATAGACGGTGTTACGGTGATAAATCCATCACATTATACTGTATATGGGGGAGAGTCGGCAAATATAACGATTAATAATTTGAAATCGTTTAGTAGTAAAGGCTGGACTGATGGTATTGACCTAATGAGTTGCTCCAATGTTAAGATCAACGATGTGTTTTTGCGCAATTCAGACGATTGTATTGCTATTTATGCTCACCGATGGAATTATTTTGGTAATGTGAAAAACTATACAGTAACTAATGCTATACTATGGGCTGATGTAGCTCATCCTATTAATATAGGATTGCATGGAAGTGCTGAAGACCGAAACATCATTGAAGATATCCACTTTAAAGATATTACTATTTTAGAACACGACGAGGACTCTCGTGAGTACCAAGGTTGTATCGCGTTAAGCGTATCTGATCATAATCTTGTTAAAAATCTAACTTTTGAAAACATTCATATTGAAGAAGTTCAGGAGGGGCAGTTATTTAATTTACGGGTACTTTTCAACGAAAAATATAGTGCTGCACCCGGACTTGGAATTAAGGATGTTTTGTTCAAAAATATTTACTATACAGGATCTGATGATATTTCATCTGTTGTAGAAGGTTACTCGAATGACAAAAATGTAGAGAATATAGTATTCGAGAACATCAATATTCGAGGAAAAAGAGCAAAATCTTTAAAAGAAGCAAATATTATAACAGGAAAGCATGTAAGTGGATTAGTAGTCAGGTGATTAATTGTAATTGTTCTTGACTGGGATTTGATAATTACTATTGTGATAAGATAGTCCAACATTCTTTTTATGGACTTTTATTCGTAA
>JBKECE010000192.1:0-35975 GCA_047974325.1 Dysgonomonas sp.
TCAGGTGGAGGTACGCTTTATGCTAATATTAATGATCGTTGGGATCCTGCAAATCCGACAAATCAGGATGTATTTTATCCTCGTTTAGCATGGTCTAGTGCTGACCCTTCAAATTCTAACAACTATGTAGCAAGTACCTGGTGGCAAAGAGATATGAGTTTTCTACGTCTTAAACAAATGACCATCTCTTATTATTTTCCAAAATCATGGACTAATAAATTACCTGTTAAAGGAGGTCGGTTCTATGCTATGGGATCCAATTTGCTCACTTTTAGTGCATTTAAATTATGGGATCCGGAACTTAATACGAACAATGGAGTTAAGTATCCGAATGTTACAGCATGTACTTTGGGCGTTAATTTTGATTTTTAAAGAAATAATATTATTAAAAGATTATGAAAAAAACAATAAAGAATATATTATTAATCTTGATGATATTTCAATTCACATCATGTTCTGACTATTTTGACTCAGTGCCCAAAGATACTCAAGATTTGGATATGATCTTTGATAATAGGGTATTGGCCTTGCAATGGTTGTCGAATGTTTATTCTTATCTGCCAGATGAATCGGAGCAAAATTACACAGGAGGAAGTGACGAGACGCGAGGCATCTGGACTCCTGCAAGTATAGAAGCTGATTTACCTTGGGAATATTGTAACTCGAACTTGGTAAACAGCGGAACATTAAATCCTTCATCCGATTATGTGAAAAATATGTGGAAGGCATATTACCGAGGCATCCAAAAAGCAAACATATATATGCAAAGGGTTGATGCATGTCCGGATATGGATGCTCCTACAAAATTGAGGACAAAGGCGGAAGCAAGGGCTTTGAGATCAATCTATTACTTTAATTTATTTAAAATATACGGTCCTTTTGTAATTGTTGGTGACAGAATCTTTGACAATGAAGCCGGAATGAGCACTATGTTGCTTACACGCAGTTCTGTGGACGAATGTATTAAATATATTACAGATGAATTTGATGCGGTGTTGCAGGATGGCAATTTATTTTCGCACTTTGGCAGTGATGGCAAATTCCAAACGCAATTTGCAGGAAATATAACAAAAGAGGCTGTGGAGGCAATTAGGTCGCAAGTTTTGCTTTACGCGGCAAGTAATTTGTTCAATGGAGATCCATATTATAAGGATTTGGTAGATGCTGACGGCAATCATTTGTTTCCACAGTCAAGGGATGATGAAAAGTGGAGAAAGGCAAAAGTCGCAGCTAAAAACTTCATTGACAATAATCCCGGATTTCAGTTAGTTTTTAGAAATCTTGACGGAACTAATGCAACAACAATCGTCGGATCTTGTCCTTATAATTCTGTGAGTGAATCATTCCTGGGACGTCAAACGAATGAAGAAATGATTTTCTATAGCACAAGAAATGGTTGGAACTTGTATTATTACATGAAACCAAAACACAGTGGCATCACAGATGCACAGAGTGGGGCAGGAGCTCTTACTGTGCCTCTTCAAATGGTTGATTTGTTTTTTACCAAAAATGGATTGCGCATCACAGACGATCCCACTTATTTCAATTATACCAATGATGATGAAAGTAAATTTACGGCTCGTCAGATGACAAGTGTAGATACATACAAGGATCAATATTCAGGATATACTTATTTTACGCCGACATCATCTTATCGGATTATGAATCAGTTTTATAATCGTGAACCGAGATTTTATATTGCTTTCACATTCCAAAACAGACGATGGGATTTTGATGAGTCCAAAACATATTATACGGATTTTTCTCTTAATGGAAATTCCGGAAAAGAAAAGAATGGACATGTTTATCCAAAATCAGGTATTTTGGCTCGTAAGAAACTCTATAAATCAGGAAGTGTTCCGTACAATATTTTCATTAGATTGACCGAAATATACCTGAATTATGCAGAAGCTTGCGCCGAATTGGGTGAATATAGCGAAGCCATCAATACAATCAATCTCATCAGAGCCCGTGCCGGTGTTGCCGAATATGGACTGAACGGAGATGCATCATTGGGTACACGTGGAGAAGCACGAATTCCGATCACTTCGACAGATGTTCTCAGTGCTGTTCGTCGTGAAAGGTTGGTTGAGCTTGCCTATGAAAACCAACATTATTTTGACGTAAGACGTTGGGGTGTAGCTGGAATGGCACAAGGTGATGGTTGGATTTATCCGACTTGGCATCAAGGCGGAGAAGGTGGAAACATGATGGGATTTGACGTTTTGGTTGATATGGCGTCAGGAGCAACCGGAAACACCATGTATTTCTACAAGAAGAAAAACTGGGAAACCAGAATTTATACAGAAAGAATGAAATTGTTCCCGATTCCACAAACAGAAGTGAATGTCAATAAAAAAATGGTTCAGAATACAGGTTGGGCCAATTAATTAAAGTAACAAGTAGAAGGGACCGGATTCTATGATGATGGTCTCTTCTATTATTCTTTTTTTCTCATAAAAAGAAAGATAACGGAGACTCCTTTATGAAAAAATTATTTTATGTAACCTTATTTCTCGTCTTGTCGAAAAGTTTGTTCCCGATAAATATTTCGACAGGCCAAGCATATAAGATTTCTTCAGCTGCACTAGCAAATAAATCAATGTTTGTGAAAAACGCTTCGTTATCTAATGATGCAGAGGTCGTTTTATGGATAGAGACAAATGTTCAGGCTCAGCGTTGGCTATTTTCAAAAAATAGCGACAACACCTATTCACTCACAAATGCTTACTCCGAAAAAGCTCTTTTTCGGAAAGGAAATGCAGTGGATGGTGCTAGTGTGAACCAATCTGACAATGTTTCGACCAGTGCTTCAAATTGGATGATAACTCCTGTTGAGGGTCAGGCTGGTTATTACTATATAACACAAACTCACAAAGACGGAAATATAGAATTATATCTCGAAACTGCATCAACTGATGATGGAGCTACTATTACTTTGGGCGAAAAAAAATCGGGAGATGCCTTGCAGAGACAAATCTGGAAGATAGAACTTGCTGACATCAGGAACGGTTTTTCACAAACCGTAAGGGATGAATTAATGTCCGGATGGAAAGCTAAATATTATAATAAGGCAACAACAGGATATGTTCTCGGAAACGGTGGCTGGTGGGGCGATGCCGAAATGCTTGAAGTGGTACTAGACGCTTACGAAACAACCGGAGATCCTGCTCATGAAACAATGTTTCGTGAGTTATATAAAAATTTTATTTTCAGGAACAAAAGTAATTGGTCATACAATGAATTCAATGATGATATTGCCTGGATGGTTATTGCATCCTTGCGAGGATATCTCTTGTTTGGGGATGCCTCTTACCTGACTTATGCTAAAACCAATTTTGACCAAATGTACGCCCGCGCATTGTTGCCATCGGGCATGTTGAGATGGAAAGAAGGAACAGCAGAAACGCAGAATGGGACAAACTCTTGCATCAATGGTCCTGCTGAAGTTGCAGCCTGTTATTTGGGAATTGCATTGGGTGATGAAAGCTATTTTAAGAAAGCAAAAGACCTCTATGCACTTCAAAGAAAATATCTGTATGTGCCTGCAACAGGGCAAGTTTATGATAGTTTTTCTTGGGAAAACGATGTTCCATCAAACTATAATTATTGGGCATCGACATATAACCAAGGCACTTTTATGGGGGCTGCAATGATGCTTTATAATCATTATGGAGACAAACAATATAAAGAAGATGCCGGAACTATAATGAAATATACTTTTGATAATCTTTGTGATGAAAACGGAATCATCAAAGTTTGTCAGGTGGGATCGGGCGATTTAGCTGGATTTAAAGGGATTTTGATGCGCTATGTACGCCGTTTTATTGTCGATTTCCAGAAAACGGAATATGTTGGCTGGATGCAAAAGAATGCTCTTCACGCATATAATAATCGTAATTCGGTGGGAATAACATCTTCTGCTTGGAAAACAAAAACTCCTGAAAATTTTATACTTAGCGACTGTTCTGAAAACTGCAGTTTCCAAAATGATCCTTTTGGTCCATCGACAGCAGTGTCGGTAGCTTTCAATGCGTCATTAGATGAAAATCGAATAATGAAAGATGCTTTTTCTGATATTCAGGCCGAAAATTTTGATTATCTGAAAGGTGTGTATGTACAGGCCGGAACAGGTGGCAATCAATATCAGATAGGTAACATAAAGGATGGTTTTTATACAGCATATGGTAATGTAAATTTTGCCAATAATTTGGCATCGACAATTGAAATCAGGTTGTCAAAAGCGACAGTTAAATCTACTATTGAAATAAGACTGGGAAGCGTTGATGGTGATTTGCTGGGAACAATCTCCGTTCCCAGAGAAGGTGACGATTGGCAGACTGTTTCTCAGAATATTACTCCGGTTTCCGGTTTACAGAATATATATCTTGTATTCAGAGGTGTTGCCTCACAAAACGATCTGTTTAAAATAGACTATTTCCATTTCAAGTCGGATGTTTATATATACTCTGACATTACAGATAATGGAGGAGACTTGACATCATCAATAGAAACCAATTCATTGAATAATGCTATAGATAATCGTTTGAATACAAGTGTGGTATTCCCCACCAATGGAAATGTTTGGTTGCAATATAAGTCGCCGGCAGCTGTTGCTTTGCAGGCATATGCAGTATATTCAGGTGATGCAAATGCAGATGAGGACATAAAATCGTGGAAACTTCAGGCATCGAATAATGGAACTGATTGGGTAGACTTAGACGTGCAGACTGATCAACAATTCAGTGCCCGTTATGGAAAAAAAACATATAATGTTTCAACGAACGACTCCTATTTGTATTTCCGTCTCAATATTGCATCAAACAATGGTAATTCCGGTAGTATGCAGTTTGCCGATTGGCAATTGTATGGAAGCAGCATCTTTAGCAATGATATTACTTCAGATGGAGGAACATTGGAAGCTGAATTTGCGGGGAAAGAACCAAATGAGACGTATACAAAATTGACGGACAAAGATTCTTCCACGAAATATGTGGTAGAAGGAGAGTCTGATTTATGGGTTGAATATAAGGCTCGTGGAGTATATAAATTGACCTCATATAGTTTGACATCGGCAAATGATAGTCCTGAAAGCGATCCCAAGCATTGGACTTTATATGGTTCATCCGATGGTGTTAGTTGGGAGAAAATAGACGAACAGCAAAATCAATATTTCGGATATAGAAATTGTAGTCAATTCTATTCTTCAAAAACAGCTGTCGGTTATCAGTATTTTAAATTACATATAACTGCGAATAACGGAGCAACCCTCACTCAGTTGGGCGAGTGGCAGCTCTTTGGAAGCTTGTACTATGATTTTTTGTTCAATGATATAACGATGAACGGAGGAGATCTTTCGTCTTCCGACAATGCGACCAAAGAACAATTAACTTCATTGATAGACAACAATGGCAATACTGTGTATACGCAAGATGTATCAAGTTTGCCTGCTTGGATTCAATATAAATCAACTATTCCGGCAAAACTGCTGGCATATTCTGTAGTTGCAGGCTATGACAGTGACAAAGATCCACGAAACTGGACATTGCAGGGCTCTAATGATGGGCAAACATGGACAAGTATCCACACCCGGAGCAATATAACATTCTCTCAAAGAGGAGAAAGAAAGACATATACCGTAAGCACAACTTCTAAATATATTTATTTTAGGCTGAATGTCACCAGATTGTCGAACACAGGTTCTACTGAGATGATTGTCGGAGAATTGGAACTGCATGGAACAGGAATTTCTTCAGATGATATAACAGCCAATGCCAATGGTGGAACTTTGGAAGCCGAGTTTTCCGATCTGAATGCTACAGAAGGTGTCGGAAAACTGATTGATAAATCGGAAAGTAGCAAATATTACAACACCTTCTTTGGCTCATTATGGGTGAGTTATCGATCTCCCAATCCGGTGACAGTGAGAGCTTACAGCATCACTTCTGCGAACGACGAAGAAGGACGTGATCCTCGGAGCTGGACTTTGGAAGCATCGAATGATGGAAATAATTGGGATTTGATCGATTCAAGAAATAAACAACAATTTCCTTTTCGTGGTGTGACTCAATATTATGCCTGCAATAAGAATCTAAAAGATTATAGATATTTTAGACTGAATATTACGGAAAACGGAGGTGCGCAATATATCCAGTTCGCTGAATGGCAATTACTCAACATTGATGGAGCCGGCGGAGAAGTCAACAAGATCGAAACACCGAAAGCAGATAATGATATTATATTTTATCCTAATCCGGTTCAAGATATTTTATACGTGAATATGCCGATGGATGGCTCGGTTCGTATATTCAATACTTCCGGCAAAACTGTTTTCAACGAAAAAATAAATGCTGGATTGCAAAGCCTGCAATTGAATCATCTGGAAAAAGGACTTTATCTGATGAGTATAGTTTCCGGAAACTCTCTGATAAATAGAAAAATAATAAAAAAATAACAAAAATAATCAACCATGAAAAGAATTAAATCATTGTTCCTTATTACTGTGTTTTCTTCGTTATTGTTATCTGCGCAAACCGACTTTCAGAATTGGGACGGAGCGTGGGATAATGTTTCCGTAACACAAATCAATAAGGAAGAACCGAATACCATTGCAATACCGTTTGCATCGGAAGACGATATAGAACAAAAGAGTATTGAAGAATCTACATATTATCATTCATTGAATGGTGTATGGAAATTCTATTGGGCTAAAGATCCATCTGCTATACCTGCCAATTTCTATGAAAAGAGCTATGATGTGAGCGCATGGGACAACATTGACGTTCCCTCTGTTTGGCAGATATATGGACTGAGAAACGGCAAAAACTGGGATGTGCCTGTATATACCAACGTCTCATATCCGTTCACGTACAACAGCACCACTTATAGTGTGATGGCCGATCGTCCCTCGGATTGGACTTACAACAACAATATGAAGAATCCGGTAGGAAGCTATAAACGAGAATTTACCATCCCTAGTGACTGGAACGGACGGGACATCTATGTGCGGTTCAATGGAGCCGGTGAAGGTTATTATGTCTGGGTGAATGGTCAGAAAGTAGGCTATTCGGAAGACAGTTACACTCCGGCCGAATTTAGAATTACTGATTATTTAACAAGTGGAGCAAATGTGATAGCAGTTCAAGTGTATCGGTTCACGAGTGGTTCCTTTCTTGAAGATCAGGATATGTGGCGCTATTCAGGTATTTGCCGCGATGTGTTCCTATGGTCGGCTCCTAAAACGCAGATCAGGGATTATTTCTTCAAAACAGATCTTGATGACCAATATACAGAGGCAACTGTGACTCTGGATGTGAAAATCACAGGAGAAAATCTGACAGCCGGAAGTAGTTTGGTTGCTAAAATAATGAAAGGTTCAACCCTCATTGCACAACAGGAACTCACATCTCCTGCTATGGGCGTTAATACAATGACCATGAATGTGTCCAATCCAGACAAATGGAGTGCAGAAACACCAAATCTATACGATTTGATTATCTCTTTGAAAAAGGATGGAAATGTGGTCGATATAAGAGGTGGAAAAGTTGGTTTCCGTGAAGTCGGAATAGGAAGCAAAGGTGAATTACTGATAAACGGTAAGCGAATGGTATTTCATGGTGTGAACCGTCACGATCACAGTGAAGTGAATGGTCGTACTATTTCTAAAGCAGAAATGGAAATGGATATTAAAACAATGAAACAATTGAATATTAATGCTGTGAGAACGTCTCATTATCCTGATAATCCATATTTCTATGATCTTTGTGACAAATACGGTTTGTATGTATTGGCAGAAGCAAATCTTGAATGTCATGGAAATGGCAGCCTCTCCGGTGTAGAATTGTTCCGCAAACCCATGGTAGAACGCAATCAAAACCATGTGACGCGATTTAGAAATCATCCTTCGATCTTCATGTGGTCTTATGGAAATGAATCGGGCAATGGTAACAATTTCGAATATGTCGAAAAGGCAATCAAAGCATTAGATAATACGCGTCTGACTCATTATGAAGGAAACAGTACATGGAGTGATGTGAGCAGTACGATGTATGCAAGTTATGATAATATTAAGAGCATCGGGGAATCTCGTCTGACTGATGCAAAACCTCGTCCTCATATACAGTGCGAAAACAGTCATGCAATGGGAAATGCGATGGGTAATGTCCGTGAAATGTTCAATTTGTATGAAAAATATCCTGCACTCACAGGCGAGTTCATCTGGGAATGGAAAGATCACGGTATAAAAGTGCCTGTGCCAGACGATGCAAGTAAAACATATTGGGCTTATGGTGGCAATTTCGGCGACAAACCCAATGATGGAAACTTTGTAGCAGACGGACTTGTTTTTCCGGATCATACATTATCGGCTAAAAGTTATAATACAAAGAAAATTTACCAACCCATCGATTTTTATATGGGTGAAGATGGTAAAACATTCCAACTAAAGAGTAAACTGGCTTTCAAGAATACGGAAGATCTGGACATTTATTATTCTATATTGGAGGATGGTAAAGTATTGAAAACAGAAAAGTTGAACACTGTTCTATCTGCAGGCGAAACAAAATCAATAACGATAGATGAGACATCATTATTTACGAATGCAGCAGCTGAATATTTCATCGATTTTAGTGTACGCCAGAAAAATGCAACTTGGTGGGCAGAAACCGGCTATGAAGTAGCGAAAGAGCAATTGCAATTGAAAAAAGCCATAAAACCGGCCTATGAAATGCCAGCAACCGGATCATTGTCTTTGCAAGACAATAACGACAAGGTTGTTGTTAGCGGAACAAACTTTTCAATGGAATTCTCAAAACTGAAAGGAACACTTGAAAGCTATCAATTGAACGGAAAACAATTGATAAACGGACCTCTGGAACTGAACGTTTTCCGTTTGCCTACCGACAATGATAAGACTCAAACCGAAGCTTGGGATGCGAGTGGTTATAGAAAACTGACGGTAGTTCCTAAAACATTTGATATAAAACAAACGGATAGTATTATTACTTTATCGGTCGAAAATCTATATGTTGCAACAGGGCAATATCGGTTCGATACAAAATTGACGTTTAATATATTAAGAGATGGAACAGTGTTTGTCAACACGATCATTGATCCTGCAATGAAAAATGCAATTCTTCCAAGAATAGGATATAGATTGAGCATGCCAAGCGGCTTTGAAAATATGACATGGTTTGGTCGTGGTCCTTTGGACTCTTATGCAGACCGCAAAGAATCATGTCTGGCAGGTTTGTATAACAGCACAGTGACAAATCAATGGGTAAATTATATATTGCCTCAAGAAACCGGAAATAAAGAAGAAGTCCGTTGGTTGAGTTTGAGAAATAATGCTGGCGAAGGTTTGTTGTTTGTGGCTCCGGACAAGATGGCGGCTTCTGCGACACACTTTAGGGCAGAAGATTTGTATACAAACAGGAATAACAGAAAAAACCACCCTTATGAGGTGACTTTCAATACCAATAGCATCGTAACACTAGATGCTCAGATGCGAGGTTTAGGAAATGCCAGTTGCGGATCGGATGTGATGTCTCAATACGAGCTACGGGCAGACTACACTTTGTTCAATTTTATGATTCTTCCAGTGAGCACGCAATTGACTGATGAGCAATTGTCGGAAAAAGCCCGAGTGGAAAGTCCGGTGTGTTCTGCTGTGACAATAGAAAGAGATAAAAAGGGATTGGTGACACTCGAATCACCAACTACCGGAGCTCAAATCTATTATAGTGTGGATGGTGAAGCATTTCAATCCTACAGTCAGCCTTTTGATCTTTCAAATGGAGGTACTATCAAAGCATATTGCGAGTTGAATGGATATTTTAACAGTATGGAGACCGAGAAGTATTTTTATCTAACCATCGATAAAACAAAATGGCGTATAGCAAGAGTTTCAAGCCAGCAAAGTGGCAATGAAGCATATTATGCTATTGATGATAATGAAAATACTATTTGGCATACACCATGGGGAAATAATGAGCCCACTCATCCGCACGAAATTGTTGTTGACATGCTCTATGAATATACTGTAGAACAGTTTACGTACCAAGGTCGTCTTGACGGTTCCAATGGACGTATTGCCGACTATGACGTCTATTTCAGTAATGATCCCAATGCTTGGGGGCAACCAGCAGCAACCGGTAAGTTCCTGAATAACTCTAGTGTACAGACAGTGAATATAAGTTCTAAACCTACGGCTCGTTTCTTTAAACTTGTAGCGAAATCTGCCACTGACGGAAGCAATTGGGCTTCTGCTGCGGAACTGGGTATTGAAGCATCAAAAAAAATTGTACCCTCTCCCGAAGAATGTAAAAATAACATAGAACCAGAAATAGGTTATTATGTAAAACATTTTTATTCTGGTATGTATCTTCAATATAAGGCAAATACAAATGAAGGAGATTTCTGTATAAATCCATTAGTGAAAGATAATGAAAACTTTATTTTCACCTTTTTCCCTATATCCGGAGTTGATGATACCTATAATATCAAAATAAAAGGAAAATACATCAATGGAGATTCTGGTGCAGGCTGGCGATTCCGGTTAGGTGATAGAACCAATACTGAAGGACAGGTGAAAGTAGAAAAACAGGAAGACTGCACTTTTATGATGAAGGGAATGTGGCGGTCGGATAAATATTTCAATTTTGATGCTACCACAGCAAATTCTTATGTCTACGCAGATAAATCAAGCGGAGCTATTTGGCAGGTAGAGAAAGTAAATCAAGGCAATAGTATTCCGGGAGTTGTAGCTTCCGGAATATCTGTTTATCCTACTCTTTCCAAAGGTACGGTTAATGTAATATCTCCTGTAAATTCACAAATAAGAATTTTTGATATTTCAGGTCATATACTAGCTACATATAAGTCTACGGGGAGTGATGTTATAGGATTAAATTATTCTTCGGGTGTATATTTTATTTCCGTAAAGGCAGATCGGGATAGTGTTTATAAAGTATTTCTGCAAAAATAAATAAGTTATCTGATACGTATTTTAATCTAAATATCTGAATCATAAACTTAAAGCTGAACTAAAATGAAAAAACTATTATTTGCATTTTTGATCCTTCTATTTGCTGCATTCTCTTCAGCACAGATCGTGGTGGCTGATAAAACAGGATGGAGTCTTGTTTCTTATTCGAACCAACAGGATAATGAGAATGCTGCTGCAAATGCAATAGACGGAAATTATGGCACAATCTGGCATACGTCATGGAGCAATGATGCACCAAGTTATCCTCATAATGTTGTTGTAGATATGGGTGCTGTAAAAACTTCAATTCCCGCTTTTCTATATTTGCCTCGTCAAGACAAAGATAATTCCAACGGCATGATAAAGGGTTATGAAATATATTTTAAGATAAATGAAACCGATGATTGGGGAACGCCCGTTACAGGAGAGTTTGCAAACTCGAAAGATCTTCAGATAGTAGATTTGGCAGGTAAAAATATCACCGCACGTTATTTCAAATTTGTGGCAATATCACCAATCACCAATGGCGAAAAATATGCCAGTGCAGCCGAACTTGGCATTGCTAAGACGTTGGATATAACAAAAAAATACAATCTGAAACTATCCGGCAGCGATTTATATTTGCAAAAAAACGCTATCGGAAATGACGGAGATTTTACACTTCAACCTCTCGTGAGTTCTTCTGATGAAACCTTTGAATATACTTTTGTTCCGGTATTTGAAAAACCTTGTGTATACAATATTAAGATCAGCGACAATTATTTTAAAGTTAGTGGAGGATGGAAGTGCGTCTGGGAGGGAATTGATTCTGGCAATCCGAAAAATAATCAAATAATATTGGAACAGAAAGGTGAAGCCTTCGTAATACGCTCTCTTGGAAGGGATGACCTGAAACAAAACAAATGTGTGGGACTTGATTCAAAGAATCAAAATAGCCCGATCTATGCAGATAAAGATCCTGTTCAATGGGCATATTGGGAGTTTGTGAATGGTGTAGCACTGCCTCTTGAGATAGATTCGAAATATCCCGCAGAGAGTGCAAATAACGTATACTATAGAGATGACGTAGTGTTGATCTTTAATAGAGCCATCACGCTTGCCGATGCTGCGGATATAACTATAAAGGATGCTGAGAATCGTCTGGTATCAAATATATCTGTGATTGCTTCAGGTGCCGAATTAAAAATTACTCATGCTCCATTAGCTCTTAACACGACATACACGGTTGTGATTCCGTCCGGTGCGATCGAAGATTACTCCGGAGATATTATTTGGTCTTTTACAACCGTAGATATGACCTTGCCTCAAGAAGCGGTCTATAATGTTGTCAACACAGAAACTGGTTATTATCTTACGTTTCCCGAAATAGCTCCCAAAGAAGACAGCCCTCTGTCTGTATCTTCAGCTATATTGACAGGAGATGATGCTCACAGACAGGAATTTCAACTCTCAAGACCGGATAGTAAATATCCGGATATGTTTAACATAAGAGAGAACTTTTCCAATAAATACCTCTACTTATCAGAAGCTCATTGGCGAATGGGGCTGTCCGAATCGGATCAAGGCGATAAAGCAAAATTTGTGTTCATCCCCGATGGAGAAAATTATAAGATACAGATACTAAATAATTTTGGAGCGAATAATTATTTTGCTCCGGATAATGCATCGGATGGAATTGGCTGTTATTTGAACAAACAAGACAGAATAACATGGAAACTAATCAAACGAGACAGTGTGACTTCTATTGATGAATCAGCATCTGAAAATGAAGTGTCAATCTATCCCACTTTAACAAAAGGATTAATAACAGTTTCAACACCAACAAATGCAATTGTTCGCATATTGGATATTTCCGGAAGACAATATGCTTCTTATTATTCTACAGGACAGGTTGATATAAATATGGATTGCATCAATGGCATTTATTTTGTTGTGATAGAGACTGGTTCGGAAAGATTCATTCATAAAGTAATACTGAATAGATAGGATTTATTTTTCTTTAGAATTCCACCGAGATGGAACTTTAGAAGGTAATATCATGTATATATTAGTGTGCAGGTCGCAAATTTTAGAGTAAATTTGCGACCTGCTTGTTTTTTCTTGATGCTTGAATGTGATTTTAAATCTTTTCATCTTATGGATACAGATTCAAAACACATGGGTCACCTTGTTTTTAGATTAACAATCTGGTTGAGATATTATTACTTTTTATAGTTATTTTTTAGATTTATCTTAACAAAAATCTGTTTCGATTTGTTTTATAATGAAAAAGATGTCAGATGAAAAACTACAGGGAATTTTTATCTTCCAAAGACGAAACATGGCGTCAGGCTATTGATCGTTATCTTCGTTTCATTGATGCCGACATGAAGGGTTATTTTGATAAGGATTATTCTTATCGCTTTGCGGATAATCCATCTTATATTTACCATAGAACGGAAAAGGTTTCACACGCTGTCATCTCAGCATTTACCGATAACACTAAAGTGAATGTGCCTCCGGATTTGAGTGATTTGTTGTGCATACATGGAGCTTTTAATGTTGGAGATGGGTTGTTTGAAATTTTCGGTCGGCAAGATCAATTGTTTATGACACTCAATCAGGTCTTGGAACGTTTCGGACATTCAGATTTCATTGACAAGATAGGCATTGGGATGCAAAAATCGCTGAATGGTTTTTATTTCTTTTTCGGGGTGAGCTTTCCGAATAGCGATGAAACGGGATTTTTGTTTTTCAGCAAAAGCGGATACTTCGGAAAGATGCTCTATTCGTCAATCAATCCCGATATAATGCTAAAAAAAGTGTTACCGTCGATGTTTAATGGAAGCATCGAGAAATTTACATTAGACTCTCTGATCTCTTCACAAATGGATCGTGTCATTATCAATGCACTCACAGTCAGAGGCTATATTGACTAACAAGATTCTGTTATGTTTGGAACAGATTTATTTTTTGAAGAAAAATATATAGGCAATAGGTTTTCGAAACACAATAAAGATTAATTTTGGCTTCTGAGAAGAACGAAGATACATAAACGAATAAATTGAATTGACTGCAACAATTTTAGATACATCGAACAGAGAATTTAGCAATGCTTTTGATCTGATAACAAAAACCCGTCAATCTGTTTTTTTGACAGGAAAAGCGGGTACGGGAAAATCTACGTTCCTGAAAAATCTGTGCGAGACAACAAAAAAGAAATTTGTAGTGCTTGCTCCGACAGGTATTGCTGCTATCAATGCAAATGGATCCACGATACATTCTTTTTTCAAATTACCTTTTCGCCCAATGATGCCGGACGATCCCGATCTGAGCCTGGTAGATGGACGTATCTTCGAATTTTTCAAATACAAGAAGAGCCACCGGAAGATAATACAAGAAGTGGAACTCATCATCATAGATGAAATCTCGATGGTGCGTGCCGATATGGTCGATTGCATAGACCGTATCCTCCGAGTCTATTCCGGAAATATGAGGATGCCTTTTGGCGGAAAACAATTGGTTTTTGTGGGCGATGTATTTCAACTCGAACCTGTCGTAACAGGTGATTCAAAGAGTATCATAGACCGATTTTATCCGAATCCGTTTTTTTTCTCGGCAAAGGTATTTCAAGAGACATCATTGCTTCCAATCGAATTTTCCACGATATATCGTCAGACCGAGAAAGAATTTATTTCCATTTTGGATAGAATCCGGACAAATACGGCAAATTCTGAAGATTTGCGCAGTCTGAATACACGTTATAGCCTGACATTTAAGCCGCCTGTTGATGAAATGTATATTACCTTGGCAACACGTCGCGACAATGTGGATGCTATCAACGAGCAAAAGATGGCGGAGATAAAATCTACACCGCTTGTCAGCATTGGCAACATAGATGGTGATTTTCCTGAAAGTAGCTTACCCACAGCCAAAGATTTGATTCTGAAAGAACAGGCACAAGTTATGTTCATCCACAACGATTTGCAATGGCCTCGCCGCTGGGTGAATGGTTCAATCGGTATTGTGTCTTACATAGACGATATGGAAAATGTGTACGTACAACTCGAAGATGGCAAAGAAGTGAAAGTGGATTTGGAGACATGGCGCAATTATCGTTACAAATATAATGTGAAAGAGAAGCGCATTGAAGAAGAAATTATAGGAACGTTCACTCAACTGCCGTTGAAAGCTGCATGGGCTGTGACCATACACAAAAGTCAAGGACTTACTTTCAATAAAGTGATTATCGATTTTACGGGAGGTACATTTTCCGGCGGACAAGCCTATGTCGCACTCAGTCGATGTACTTCGCTTAATGGTATCGTGTTACGTAAAACGATCAGCAGAGGCGATATATTTGTTCGCCCCGAGGTTGTCGAATTCAGCAAACAGTTCAATAATCAACAGTTAATAAACAAGGCTCTCAAAGAATCAGATGCAGATCTGATGTATGCAGAATCGGTCAGATTGTATGATGAAGGCAATTTCAATCAATTCATAGATGTTTTTTTCAAAGCCATACATGCCCGGTACGAAATAGAAAAACCTCTCAATAAACGTTTCATTCAGAAGAAACTTAATGTGGTGAATGAACTTAGAGCCCAGAATAAAGTGCTTCGGGAAAAAATGCAGGAGCAAACCAAAGCCTTGCAGAAATACGCCGCAGAATATTATCTTTTGGGTAATGAATGTATTGTTTCATATAAAGACCATCGTGCAGCACTCGCTAATTTTGACAAAGCATTGGATTTAGACCCGACTTATGTTGATGCATGGATACGGAAAGGAGTCACATTGTATGATTGCAATGATTTTTATGAAGCTGATATTTGTTTCAATAGAGCAGTTAAATTAAGTCCACTGTCTTTCAAAGCATTGTATAATAGGGGTAAGAATAGGATTGCTATGAAAGAGCATGAACTGGCAATAACTGATCTGGATAAGGCAAGCAGTCTGAAACCAGATCACGCACCTTGTCACGACTATTTATCAGAAGCGTATTTATATATAGGCAATACAGAACTGTCGGAAAAGCATAGTCTCATAGCCAAAGAACTGAGAGGTGAGATCTGACAATGAAAGTTTCGCTCCTAATTATCTGTAGAAACTGATTCCACATACCAATAAGATTTTGTATTTTTGTTTAATCACTACTATCCTACAAAAATATGAATCTAAGATACCAAGAAAATTGGGAGAACGTTGTATGGGAAGATGTTCCGTTTCTGTTGGAAGAAGTCGGAATGTCTTTTTCGGAACCTGATGTTCACAAAATTTCATTTCAATCCAGTCACTCTGCCATTTTTGTTTTCGATACCAATAAACTGGTCGGATTTGGCAGAATGCTTTCAGATGGTGTTCGTCAATCAGCATTGTATGACATTGCTGTAGATCCCGCCTATCAGGGACAAGGCATCTGAAAAGAAATAGTGCAGAGATTGATGGCAAAAACACCGCAATGTAATTTTATTCTGTATGCTTCACCGGGGAAAGAGACTTTCTATAAGAAATTGAACTTCAAAAAGATGAAAACCGGTATGGCTCTATTTTTTAATCCAATCAGAATGACTGATAATGTGTTCGTAGAAAATGACTGATCATCAGAGGAATTGTGTTGGAAATGAGTCTTGATGATATAAAAATGAAAAGGGTTTGCATTCTATCAAAAGTATGCAAACCCTTTTTATCTGATTCTGAAGAGTGGTTTCAGAATTACATCATACCACCCATACCACCGCCGCCCATAGGCATTGCAGGAGCAGGATTATCTTCTTTCTTGTCTGCGATGATGCATTCTGTTGTCAGGAACATTCCTGCAATGGATGCTGCGTTTTCCAAAGCTACACGGGCTACTTTTGCAGGATCGATGACACCTGAAGCCGCAAGATCTTCATAAACATCTGTACGGGCATTATATCCGAAAGTTCCTTTTCCTTCACGTACTTTCTGAACCACAACCGCACCTTCTTTACCACAATTGTTCACAATTTGGCGAAGAGGTTCTTCAATGGCGCGTTTTATGATCTCGATACCTGTGGTTTCGTCTTCGTTTTCTCCTTTTAGTCCTTCAATGCTGTCTATTGCACGGATATAAGCTGTACCGCCACCGGGAACAGTTCCTTCTTCGATGGCCGCACGGGTTGCAGAAAGAGCATCATCGACACGGTCTTTCTTTTCCTTCATTTCCACTTCTGATGGAGCTCCAACATAAAGAACTGCAACACCGCCTGCCAGTTTAGCAAGACGTTCTTGGAGTTTTTCACGATCATAGTCGGATGTTGTTTTTTCTATCTGAACTTTGATCTGACCCACACGTGCCTGAATTGCTTCTTTATCACCTGCACCATTCACAATAGTTGTATTGTCTTTGTTGATGGTTACTTTGTCAGCAGTACCTAACATTTCCAACGTAGCAGCTTCAAGTTTCAATCCTTTTTCTTCTGAAATAACAACACCACCTGTGAGGGTTGCGATGTCTTCCAGCATTTCTTTACGACGATCACCAAATCCGGGTGCTTTAACAGCAGCAATTTTTAAACCTGCACGGATGCGGTTCACCACCAATGTGGTCAAGGCTTCGGAATCAATGTCTTCAGCAATGATTAGCAATGCACGGCCTGATTTCAATGATGTTTCCAATATAGGAAGTATATCTTTCAAAACAGAAATCTTCTTGTCGTAGATCAAAATGTAAGGGTTTTCAAGATCTGCTTCCATTTTCTCTGTGTCTGTCACAAAGTATGGAGAGATATAACCTCTGTCGAACTGCATACCTTCCACCACATCAACATAAGTTTCAGTACCTTTGGCTTCTTCTACAGTGATAACTCCTTCTTTTTTCACTTTAGCCATTGCTTCTGCGATCAGTTTACCGATTGTTTCATCTCCGTTAGCAGAGATTTTGGCCACATGTTCTATTTTCTGCAAGTCGTCACCAACTTCAATGGCTTGGGCTTTCAGATTTTCTACGACCTTAGTCACAGCCTTGTCGATGCCTCTTTTCAAATCCATCGGATTGGCTCCGGCAGTCACATTTTTCAGACCCACTCCTATGATCGATTGAGCCAGCACAGTGGCAGTTGTTGTTCCGTCGCCAGCATCGTCGTTTGTTTTGGAAGCCACCTCTTTTACAAGTTGTGCACCCATGTTTTCAAATGGGCATTCCAATTCAATTTCTTTAGCAACAGTGACTCCGTCTTTTGTGATGTGAGGAGCACCGAATTTTTTTTCCAGAATCACGTTCCTGCCTTTAGGGCCTAATGTAACTTTCACTGCATTAGCCAACTCATCGACACCTTTTTTCAGTTGGTCGCGAGCTTCAATATTAAATTTAATTTCTTTTGCCATAACTTATATGTTTTTTTCTTACTTGTGAATTTAGATTATTGCCAGAACATCAGATTGACGCATGATTATAAGATTTTCGCCTTCAAATTCTATTTCTGTGCCGGCATATTTGCCATAAAGAACTTTGTCTCCGGCTTTCAAAACCATTTCTTCATCTTTAGTTCCGTTACCGACAGCGATGATTTCGCCTTTCAATGGTTTTTCTTTTGCTGTATCAGGGATAATGATTCCGCCGATTGTTTTTTCTTCTGCTGCAGCAGGTTTTACAAGCACTCTGTCTGCTAATGGTTTAATACTCATGATTCTTTTATTTTTATATTATAATATTTATTATTTAAATTATGATATGATTCCATGTGTCAATTCGGATTATGCGAAATTTGTGCCAAAAATAAAAACTGCCAAAAAAACCGAGAGAATCCGACAAAATGACAGCGTGCAGATGCTAAATGCATTTTTATAATTAATTACTTTTTTTTTGTGGCTGTGAGTCCATATCTTTGTTCCTTATATTTAATTAAATAACAACTCTAAATGAAGAAACTTATCTTAGGTTTGGTCGTTTCATCCATATTCTCAACCTCTTTTGCTCAAGTGAGTGGTACTAAGACTTATACAGTGAATGGGACTTTTGCAAAAAATGATTTTAACGGTCGAAAAATATATCTGCAAAACCTTGATCTGACATCTTTTGATGTCGTTAATATAGATAGTACAGTGGTGGATCAGTCCAAATTCAGATTCACAGGTTCAATCGCAGAACCATCATTATACTTTCTATCGTATGAGAAAGAAAATAAACCATTTGTAAATCTGATATTGGAATCCGGAACGATAGAGATTTTGGTCGATACGATCACCAATGTGAAGGGAACACTGCTCAACGATGATTTGCAGGCTTTGAATCAAAGAAAACGTGAAATCGGAATCCGGATAGATTCTCTTGAAACTGTTTTTAAGGAAGCAACTGACAACGGCACAATGACGCCATTGCTGCAAAAAGATCTGGAAACTAAATATTTTGAACTTGCAAATGCTTCGAAAACAGACTTGTTTGAATTTACGAAGAAAAATATAAAAAATCCTGTGGGTGAATTTTATTTCGCAACAGTGTCCGGCTATTTTGAACCTGAACAATCAGGCGAATTGATAAAATTGCTTCGTCCTGAATTTAAAGATAATGAATCGGTGAAAAATATACAGCGGGCTCTCGATATAGCGAAGGCAACACAGATTGGGCAAATTTATACCGATGTGAAGCTTCCGGGTTTTGATGGCAAAGAGATTGCACTATCGGACTATGTTGGAAAAAACAAGGCAGTACTTGTAGATTTTTGGGCATCGTGGTGTGGACCATGCATCAAAGAAATGCCGAACGTGGTGGCAGCGTATGCCAAATTTAAGGATAAGGGATTTGAAATTGTCGGAATATCTCTCGACAAAGATAAATCCGCATGGGAAGCAGCAACTAAACGCTTAAGTATGGCTTGGCCTCAGATGTCTGACCTCAAAGGTTGGGAATCGGAAGGTGCGGCTCTGTATGGTATAAAATCTATTCCAACGACACTTTTATTGGATAAGGACGGAAAAATAATAGCCAAGAATTTGCGGGGAGATGAATTGGGTTTAAAACTTTCCGAAATTTTAGAATAAAAGCCAAGAAAATAAAAACATGAAAAAAGTATTCTTTCTTTCCATTTCAATTTTTCTCTTTGCAATATCATGTACAGACTCTAAGGATGCATTTACCCTAGAGGGAACGATTGTCGATGCAAAATACAATAATTCTTATGCATATCTGAATATATTGAATGAAGACCAAAGTGACTTCATTGTTTTGGACAGTGCAAAAATAACAGACAATAAGTTCATATTCAAAGGTAAGGTAACAGAACCTGCGAGTGTTCGCATTGTATCGCTCGGAAAAACAGCGACTTCTATTTCTTCTGTATTCATTTTGGAATCAGGTCATATAGAAATGACTTTTAATGAAGTACCTTCCATTAAAGGCACTCCGATGAACGATGCTTTTCAAGCAATGATGACCAACATAGAAAATATATCTTCTCAATTGGGCGGTATCAGCAATGAATATCAGACTGCAAAAGAAAATGGAAAATTGACTCAGGCTTTTGAAGACAGTCTGTTCACCAAAGTTCAAGCTGTGAAAATAGAGATTGGGAAAGAGCATTTCAACTATCTGAAAAATATAATAGACAAACCGGCGGCTGAAACATTATTCATTGCATGGCATACATCTTTCGATGCAGCACAGTTAGCGGAATTGTTTGGATTGTTGCCTGCTAAAGCAAAAGAAAATAAACTGATTCAAACAATATTAGCGCAAACGAAAAACGTAAGTTCGGACACTAACGGAGCAGGTGCTTATATAGATGTAAAAGGCAATACACCGGAAGGCAAAACAATAGCTATATCCGATTATGTTGGCAAAAATAAAGTTGTGCTGATCGATTTTTGGGCATCGTGGTGTGGCCCGTGCATCAAAGAAATGCCGAATGTGAAAAAAGCATACGATAAATATCACAGCAAAGGCTTTGAAATAGTGGGCATTTCGCTTGATGAAAATAAAACAGAATGGACGAATGCCATTCACCAATTGGGGCTGACATGGCCTCAGATGTCGGATCTGAAAGGTTGGGATAGTCAATTGTCTGCGCCATACGGTATTGAGCAGATTCCGGCAACATATCTGCTGGATAGTAATGGAATCATCATCGGAAAAGATCTGAGAGGCGAACAATTGGAAGCTAAACTTGCAGAAATACTAAAGTAGGAGTGCTCTGAAAGAAAATAAAAATTGAAAACGGCAGGTGGATATTGACATCTGTCGTTTTTTTCATAACTTCGTGGCAATAAATAAACAAGCATTATGGATAGAAGCAAAGAAGCAAAACAACAACTGAAAAGGATATTGACAGATGCCGTGAATAGTTTGTCTACAAATTATAAAGGTAGTTCTTTGACTGATATTTTTCTGATTGTTGATCCTGAAAGTGGTGAGATCGAAGTGTTTGATGATGAAGAAAACTGCATCATTAAAGAAATTGTGAATGCTTGGGAAGATCAGGATTTGATAGACGACGATGATGTTTGCAACACAGCCTATGCTCGCGATCTGCGCGAAGTGGTAGCTGAAATGGACAATGAAGATTTGTTTTCATCTTTGAATGTGTTCACTCCGTTTTCGATCAATCTGGCCGATGAGAATTTTGCAGTTCAGGAAGAATTGCTACTCATAGAAGATGCTTCTGTGATCCGTGTAGAAAAAGAATTTATGCAGCGATTGGACAAAGAGTTCGACGACTTTCTGGATAAATTATTAAAAGAATAAGGGGCAGAAAAAATGTCTGAGAAATTAAAATTATCTGTAATAAACATAAAAAACAAACGGGCGACGTTCGACTTTGAACTCCTCGAAACTTATACTGCCGGCATTGTATTGACCGGAACCGAGATAAAATCGGTTCGTTTAGGCAAAGCGAGCTTGGTGGACACCTATTGCATTTTTGAAAAAAATGAGCTTTGGGTGCGCAACATGAATATTTCCGAATATTTTTATGGTTCGTATAATAATCATACGGCACGTCGCGACAGAAAACTGCTGCTAAATAGAAAAGAATTGAAAAAAATAGTGCGGTTGACCAAAGAAACCGGCTACACAATTGTTCCCACACGCTTGTTTATTAGTGACAAAGGGTTGGCTAAATTGAATATTGCTGTTGCAAGAGGTAAAAAGCAATATGACAAACGTCAGTCACTCAAAGAAAAAGACGATAAACGGATGATGGATAGGGAGTTTAAGAAATAGATCTTTTTATTCCTCTGCTGTCTGCTTAAATTTTGATAATAATGTGGTATAGAGTGAATGTATGCTATGAGCACCTTCGGCGTTGTTGTCGTTTAGTTTATATGGCATGTAAAGAACGTTCAAACCTAGCGTTTCGTCATCCGAGAGAACGACAAGCACGTTTTTTTCCTGATTACAGTAGAAATTTATTTTATTATCAACGCTCAGAGGTGTGTAACGTTTTTCCAATAAATGTTGTATAATCCTGCGGTCAATGGAATTACTTTTCAATTGGGCGAGCGATGCTATCAGGGAATCTCCTCTGAAAGCATACGATATTTTGTCTTCAAAACTATAATTATTATCTGCCGGAGAATATATGGATATACTATCATTCTGCTCCGATAAAATTCGATTTTCTATCGAAGCCACATATTCTTTAGAGACTCCTGCCTTGAAAAACGGTTCTGAAAACAGACCTTGTTCGTCATCTTCCTTGGAGCAAGATGCAAGCATGGCTATGCACAACAATAAGAAGAAAACTAATTTTTTCATTTCTTTAAAAATTTCATTTATAGCAAGGTCTGACTTGTATAAACCATTGCATCTAAATTGTATATAAGGAAAAAGATGTACTTTTTGTTCAATAGTAATACGTCTTTTTTTAATAAATATTGTGTAAATGAATGATTTTCTTGAAAAAAACACCACTAAGGCATCGTTACACTCTTTTTTAACAAGATAATTGTATCTTTGTTTTCCACAACAAAACTGATTATTTCGGACAACAAGGTGATATGATGCATATTTGGTATAAGATGAAAAAATGCTCAGATTCTCTTATCTTTAAGAGAATTGTCTTGTGTGTTGTTATGCTTGTCACTTTCATCATCATTTATGGGCTTAACAGGTTATATCCTATTTATCTCGACGATTGGGATTATAGCTACGTTTATTGGCAACCGGAGCGTGTAGGAGGCATTTTTGATGCCATCAGATCTCAAGCTATTCATTACATGAAATGGGGCGGTAGATCGGTTGTTCATGTCATTTTGCAGACATTGCTTTGTTGGGGACCGTTCTGGAGCGATCTGCTAAATACTATTGCATTTATATTGTTCATTGCGGTGCTATATCTAATAGCTAATTTAGGAAACAAAACGCGCCCGTCACTTTATTTTATGTTGATTATGCTGATGTGGTTTTTTCAGGCAGATGTTGGGGAAACCGTTCTTTGGCTTACTGGTAGCGTAAACTATATGTGGGGTGGACTTATACTTTTTGCATTCATCTATCCTCATTACAAATATTATTGGGGAATTGCCATAAATAAACCCAAGAAAGAGAATCACGATACGTTTTTGCGGCGTGTTTTATTTTTCTTTTTTGGCATCATCGCCGGTTGGACAAATGAAAACATGGTGGTGGCGATGATGTGTATGCTCTTCGTGTTCTTATTGTCTGTCTGGGTGAAAGAAAGGAATATAGAAAAATGGACTGTGACCGGATTTGTCGGTGCGTGCATTGGCGGTGCATTGATGATGCTTGCTCCCGGAAACTATGTAAGATACAGAGCTGAACTGAAAGATTTGGGACTAACCAAGGCAGAGCTTGGTTTAGATTTTTATTGGTCTCGTTTTCAGACACTGATGACTGACTATTCCCATTATCTTCTGTTCTTGCTGATCGTCTATGTTCTTCTAATCACGTTGTTTTGGTTCACAAGCACAGTCAAATATAAGAGACAGATTGTGTGGTCGTCATTGATATTTTTCGGAGGTTCGCTCATTGCTACTCTGGCAATGGTTGCGTCACCTGCTCTTACACCACGGGCATGGTTTGGGATCATCTCTCTGGTCATTATTGCTGTTACAATCATTTATGCGAATCTGAACTTTACCAATATCTATATCCGGATTGGAAAATGGTGCTGTATCATCGTCCTGCTTTTCCTTTTTTATAATACGTATACCGAAGGAAAGACAGAGCTTGTGCATCTTCGGCAAATATTGGACAATCGCGAAGTTGAACTGGAGAAACAAAAGTCGGAAGGCAAGCAACGCATTGTATGGGGTGGAGAGCGATTTGAAGACAGAGCACACCGGCGATTGGATCTGAGAATACCTAAAATGTACGATTTGCCACAAGATACAACTCATTGGATGTATAAAGCATACGAAAGATATCATGGAGTGAAAGCTGTCCGCTTTGAAAATGAATACCCTATAAAAAGAGAAAAATAACAAATATGAGATACGATATAAAAAAAATACTTAAAGACAGAATTCTTGTTCTGGATGGAGCTATGGGTTCACTGATCCAACAATATAAACTGACCGAAGAAGATTTCAGGGGTGAACGCTTTGCAGATGCAACCATCCTGCAAAAAGGAAACAATGACCTGCTTTGTCTTACCCGACCCGATGTGATTGAGGCTATCCATTGCCAATATCTGGATGCAGGAGCGGATATCATAGAAACTAACAGTTTCAATGCAAATGCTATCTCATTGGAAGACTATGCTATGGCTCATTTGACGAAAGAGATAAACACAGCAGCAGCACGGATTGCCCGCAACGCTGCGGACAGATACACTGCTCAGAATCTGGACAAGCCACGTTTGGTTGCCGGATCTATCGGACCTACGAATAAAACCGCATCAATGAGTCCGGTAGTCGAAGACCCGATCTATCGAGCCGTGACTTTCGACGATATACACCGCATCTATAAAGAGCAAATAGAAGGATTGATCGACGGAGGTGTAGATTTGCTGCTGATAGAAACAATTTTTGATACCTTGAATGCGAAAGCGGCTTTATTCGCTGCCGAAGAAGTACGAAAAGAACGGAATATAGATGTTCCCATTATGATTTCGGTCACACTTTCGGACAAAGGAGGACGTACGTTGTCAGGACAAACCATTGGTGGATTTCTGGCGTCGGTGAGTCACATAGATTTTCTTTCGGTTGGATTGAATTGTTCGTTTGGTGCATCCGAAATGAAGCCTTTTTTGAAAGAGTTGGGACGACTGGCTCCGTCTTTCATCTCGGCATATCCTAATGCCGGTTTGCCAAATCAGTTTGGTGAATATGACGAAACGCCTGAAATTATGGCACGTCAGATCAAAGAATATATTGATGAAGGTTTGGTGAACATATTGGGTGGTTGCTGTGGAACAACACCTGCTCACATAGCTGAATATGCGAAACTTGTTGAAGGAGCAGAACCTCACCGTCCTGCAAAAAAATCCGAATATATGTGGCTGTCAGGGTTGGAGCTATTGGAAGCGAAACCGGAAATCAACTTTATTAATATCGGTGAACGTTGCAATGTGGCAGGTTCTCGCAAGTTTCTGCGCTTGATAAAGGAGGAAAAATACGAAGAAGCACTTACTATTGCTCAAAAGCAAGTGGAAGATGGTGCTCAGATTCTGGATGTGAATATGGATGAGGGTTTGCTCGATGGAGTCAAAGAAATGACCACATTCCTTAATCTGTTGGCATCGGATCCTGATGTTTCACGCATTCCGGTGATGATAGATTCTTCCAAGTGGGACGTAATCGAGGCCGGATTAAAGTGTGTTCAGGGAAAACCTGTCGTAAATTCAATATCACTCAAAGCCGGCGAAGCCGAATTTCTTCACCATGCACGTCTTGTCCGTCACTACGGTGCAGCCGTTATCATCATGGCTTTTGACGAAATGGGACAGGCTGACCGATTTGAAAGACGCATAGAAATATGTGAACGTGCTTATAAATTGCTTATTAACGATGGATTCGATCCGAAAGATATAATTTTTGATCCTAATATTCTGGCCATTGCAACCGGTATAGAAGAACATCGGGGTTATGCTGTCGATTTTCTGAATACGATAGATTGGATAAAAGCCAACCTGCCGTATGCCAAGATCAGTGGAGGAGTGAGCAACTTGTCATTCTCATTCCGGGGAAATGATTATATCCGCGAGGTGATGCACTCGGTGTTTCTCTATCATGCCATCCAACGAGGAATGGATATGGGGATTGTGAATCCAGGACAATCTGTCATCTATGAGGATATTCCATTAGATTTGCGCAATTTGGTAGAAGATGTTATTTTCAACAGGCGCGAAGAAAGCACGGATGAGTTGATTGAATATGCCGAACGGATAAAAAACGAAAATCTGAACCAGTCTGAAAATAAAGTTGAAGAATGGCGCAGCTATTCGTTGGATCAACGTCTTGAGTATGCTTTGATCAAAGGTATTAGCGATCATATGGACGAAGACTTAGCTGAAGCATTGACTGTTTACCCGAAAGCTGTTGATATTATAGACAAACCATTGATGTCAGGCATGAACAAAGTGGGTGATTTGTTTGGATCGGGCAAAATGTTCTTGCCTCAGGTTGTGAAAACAGCACGCACTATGAAACGTGCCGTTGCCATTTTGGAGCCAACCCTTGAAGCACAGAAAGATTCATCTCTAAAATCTAACAGTGCAGGGAAATTGTTGATAGCCACAGTTAAAGGTGATGTTCATGATATTGGAAAAAATATTGTAGCGATCATTCTGGCATGCAACAATTATGAAGTGATAGACCTCGGAGTGATGGTTCCGCCGGAGATCATAATCCAGAAAGTGAAGGAAGTGCAGCCCGACATTCTTTGTCTTAGTGGGCTGATCACTCCATCGTTAGAAGAAATGAGCATCGTAGCCCATGAGATGGAAAAAGCAGGATTTTCCATTCCTTTGATGATTGGAGGAGCCACAACGTCTAAATTACATACTGCTATCAAAATTGATCCTAAATACAATAATGGATCGGTGGTTTATGTGAAAGATGCGTCGCAAGCTCCTGCTGCTGCCGCAAAACTGATCAGTCCTAAGTCGAAAGATGAATACATAAAAGACATTAAGCAGGAATATCAGGATCTGAGAGATTCGATGGCTGACAAAAAGCCGGAATTGGTGTCGATAGAAACAGCAATTGAAAAATCGATGAAAATCGATTGGTCAGGATATGTTGCACCAAAGCCTATTGTTTCGGATAGAACTGTCATACCATACATTCCGGTCGAAGAAATTGTTCCTTACGTCGATTGGAAATTTTTCTTCCATTCGTGGAACTTGTCGGCACGATATGCAAGCATTCAGCATATTGACGATTGTGCTGCTTGCAAGACTTCTTGGTTGAATACATTTCCTGTCGAAGAACACGAAAAAGCGACTGAGGGCATGAAATTATATGCCGATGCAAGGGCATTACTGGATAAATTGGTGTTTGAAAAAGCAGAATATATCAAAGCCGTGTATGGAATATATAAGGCTTATTCCGATGATGAGTGTATTTACATTAATGATATTTGTTTTCCGATGCTCCGTCAGCAGAAGAAAAATGAAAAGAACGAATATTTGTCTCTCTGCGATTTTGTTCTGCCCCAAAATAGTGGTAAGACAGACTATGTTGGCGGATTCACTGTTACAGCCGGTGTCGGAGCCAATCAGTTGATGGCAGACTATGAACGCAAAGGAGATGAATATAGCGTTTTATTATTGAAATCTGTTCTTGATCGCCTGGCAGAAGCCGCAACAGAATATCTGCATGGCAAGATCAGAAAAGAATTTTGGGGCTTTGCGTCCGGCGAAGATATAACAATCGGGCAGATGTTTGCTTTGAAATATCAAGGTATTCGTCCGGCAGTGGGTTATCCGTCTATTCCCGACCAATCCATCAATTTTTTGTTGAATGATGATCTTCTTCAATCAAAAGAAATTGGAGTTGAGTTGACCGAAAATGGTGTGATGATTCCTAATGCGACGGTCAGCGGGCTGATCTTTGCTCATCCTCAATCCCGCTATTTTGCAGTGGGTCAGATTTCGGAAGAGCAAGCTGCGTTATATATTGAAAAAAGAGGCGGAGATTCCAATGAAGTGCGCAAGTTTCTTGCAGCCAATATGATGTAATCTAAATTGGAATTGCATGATGGTAAAACCATTGGCAGACTTAATCGAATTTTATAATACGAAAAATTTGCTTCTTGCTGTGTTGATGCTCTTTAGTGTAGTACTCAAAAAAAGTAATTAAACAAGTTTGAAAGCGAAAAGCCTCTCTTTGAAGTTTTTTATAAAGATGGTAAGCCTGTTGAGACAAAAAATATTAAGCTTTGATTATTATTTGTGGTGAATAAGTTTGATTTTGTCAAAAAATATTTACATTTGCAACACAAAAAACGGATAATGAATAAGTTTTTCTTTACATATTTCTTTTTCTTTTACTTTAGCAAGTAGAGAAGGATTTTGTATGTAGAGATGATAAAGAACAAATAATCAGAAAGATATATAAAATCCTGCCAGATACGGTAGGATTTTTTTGTTGAGACTAATTGCATTTAAGGAAAAAGCACACAGACGGGTGTAATTTGGCTGTGTTAAAACAAGAAAATGAACGATTGTATGAAGAAAGTCGCAATTCAAGGAGTATTAGGGGCATATCATGGTATAGCTGCAGAAAATTTTTTTAAAGAAGAGTTGGAGCTTGTGGAGTGTATTACGTTTCGCGACATTTTCAGGTCGATGAAGAAAGATCCGTCCATTATTGGTATAATGGCCATAGAAAATACAATTGCAGGAAGCCTTCTGCAAAATTACGAACTGCAAAAAGAATATAAGTTTCCTATTGCCGGAGAATTTAAGCAGCGAATATCACACTGCTTTGCAGCTCTTCCCGGGCAAAGCATTCATGATATCAAAGAAGTGATGTCTCATCCTATAGCATTGATGCAGTGTACAGATTTTCTGGAAACATTGCCTAATGTGAAAATTGTGGAACATGAGGATACGGCTCTTGCAGCCAAGGAAATAGTTGAGAAACAAATGAAGGGATATGCAGCTATTTGCAGTCAGAAAGCTGCCGAAATATATGGACTGGAGATCCTCGCAAAGGGCGTGGAGACAAACAAGCATAACTTCACACGATTCCTGATCATAGCTGCTCCTTGGATGGTCGAAGAAATTCAGCATGGAGATGTGGTCAACAAGGCATCGTTGGTGTTCACGCTGCCTCATGTTGAGGGAAATCTGGCGAAAGTGTTGTCTGTACTTTCATTCTATGGAATCAATCTCACAAAGATACAATCGCTGCCTATCATCGGGCGTGAATGGGAATATCAGTTCTATATTGACCTCAAATTTTCAGATTTTGAGCGATACAAGCAATCAGTAGAAGCAGTCAAACCATTGGTCAGTGAGCTTAAGATTTTGGGTGAATATCCTGAAGGAGAACAAAGCACAAACTAAATTAAAAAGAACTTAATAAAAATATGAAAACTATAATTCCGGCCGATAGACTGAATACGATACAGGAGTATTATTTTTCAGTGAAAAGAAAAGAAGTTGATAAAATGAATGCTGAAGGCAAACGGGTTATAAGCCTTGCTATCGGCAGTCCCGATTTGCCACCCTCGCAAGAGACTATTGACGAGTTGTACCGTTCTGCTCAGCAAAGCGATGCACATGGTTATCAGCCCTATGTGGGCATTCCGGCTCTTCGCAAGGCATTTGCAACTTGGTATCAAAAGTGGTATAGCGTGGACTTGGATCCGTCAACTGAGATTCAACCACTTATTGGTTCAAAAGAAGGTATTTTACATATTTCACTAGCATTTCTTAACCCGGGAGATGGCGTGCTTGTCCCGAATCCGGGTTATCCTACTTACACATCTGTTAGCAAATTGGTTGGAGCCGAAATTCATACATACGATTTGGATGAATACAACGGTTGGCAACCCGACTTTGAAGCTCTTGAAAAGATGAATTTGTCTAACGTAAAATTGATGTGGGTCAATTATCCAAACCTGCCGACCGGAGCAAATGCGACAAAGGGACTATTTGAAAAATTAGTTGCATTTGGAAAGAATCATGGTATCGTGATAGTGAACGATAATCCATACAGTTTCATTTTGAACAACAATAAACTGAGTATTCTGCAAGTTGAGGGTGCAAAAGATGTTTGTATAGAGTTGAACTCTATGAGTAAGTCCCATAATATGCCCGGCTGGCGTATTGCTATGCTGGCATCGAATGCTTCTTTTGTACAATGGGTGTTGAAGGTGAAAAGCAATATAGATAGCGGTCAGTTCAAGCCAATGCAGGATGCTGCTGTGGTAGCTCTTGGTAGTTCTGAGGACTGGCATAATGAAATGAACCGTGTTTATGCTGAGCGAAGAATTTATGCTGAGCGGATAATGGAGGCTTTGGGTTGCTCATTCGATCCTGATCAGGTGGGAATGTTCCTTTGGGGAAGAATACCTGACAAATGCAAAGATAGTGGAGAGTTGGCAGACAAAATTTTGTACCAAGCACATGTTTTTCTCACACCCGGTTTTATTTTTGGGAGCAAAGGCAACCGTTATATCCGTATATCGCTATGTTGCGATAAAGATATGTTGACTCAAGCTTTGGAACGCATAAAAAAGCTATGATGCGACTGCTGTTATTTTGCTGAAAGATATTACATTTGTCATGCAAACTTATTCAGAGTCTTTTATGCGCACAAAATATATTCTGATTACATTGACCCTTACAGTTTTATTTGCAGCATGCAGACAAACGACTAAAGAGGGGCAAGAAACATCGAATTCGGTGGACAGTCTCAATAACAAAAAAGAAGCTGTTTCTTTTTCTGTACCTGATTCGATAGATATGGCGAAGCTCTCGAAAATAGATTTTGACCAATACGAATCATTGCAGCTGGATAGTGTTGTACGTAATTTTGATGAACTGGATGTGTATTTGGGAATGTCTTATCCTCTTGAATCCGGTAAATTGCAAACTGTTTGGACTATATCGTCCGGTGAAGCTACCATCTACCTCGTTTCATATCGGGATAATGCTATGATTGACTATGCAACGGTGGCATATAGCGATTGGGTGGAGTATTACAGTTCTACAACGTCAATTTTGAAGAACAATGAACTTGTTGTGCAAACATTAGAATATAACTATGATGAGAGCGAAGATGTGGAACGGAACGACACACTTATTTCTCAGTATAAGATAAGTCCGGATTTGAAATTCGTTAAAATCAATTAATGCGCAAGAACACATTTCTAACCATTATACTCCTATTTGTTATTGCCACGCACACTATTACGGCACAGGAATTGCAAAAGTGTTGGAAAAAGCAAGGCGAAGCACTTAAAAACAATGTATTATCATTCTCATTTTCTGAAAACAGAAGCCTTTTTCGCTACGATTCTATACCGTTTAGCACCATGGTTTATGAAACCCGAGGTAATGTGTCTGTTCGCGAACAGGTATTTTCTAAACAGGATACATTAGCTGTTTTCGGTGTTCCTGGCTATTTCGTACATTCCATGCAATTCACAACACCTCGTGAATCTCATAAATTGAATTATGGAAGTTCTGTTTGTACTCGATACGACAGACTGCACGAAAAATACGAATCTCAGTTAGTTGAAGCTTCGAGATATTCACCTGTCCCTATATTATACTATTTTTTATCGCATAAAAAAGATTTGAGATACCGCCATACGGACTCCTTGGGTGTCTATGAATTAAAGACAAAAAATGCCGTAATAAGCATTTTTATTAACAAAGAGACATATCTGCTGACCAAAGCTTCTTTTCTTCAGAGTGATCCTATATTTGGAGATAATAATACTATTATAGAATATAATAACTATCAAGAATTACAGAATTCTATATATGTATCTAAAAACTCATTTATAAGTAGATATAACGGAAAGATAAAAGATGTAGTTTCAATGTCAGATGCAGTGTTTGTTTCTGGTTCTTTGAATTTATTGCCGGAACATATTTGCGAAGATGACGATGAAAAGGTGAATAAAGATCTCTCTATAAAAGTGAATAATTATAATGATCACTTACATTTTGTCAATCTGGAGCATGACCGTACTAGAACTTTGTTGGTTGAATTTAGAAACTTTTTTGTGGCGATTGAGGCTCCAAACACAAGTGAAAACGGAGATCTTATCATTGCAGAAGCTAAGAAGATAGCACCTGAAAAACCAATCAAATACTTTCTCTTCAGTCACTATCACCCTAGTCATTTAGGTGGACTCAGAGCCTTTGTTCACAATGGAACTACGGTTGTGTCCACAATGGATAATTTTGATTTTATATCATATATCTCCAAAAACAAACGGACACTGAATCCCGACAGTTTGCAAATAGAACCCAAAAGACTCGATATTGAGATTATGGACAAACAAAAAGTGATAACCGATGGAGATTATGAAATGCAGGTGTATGTGATTGGTGAAGAATCAATGAAGCATACTGTTTTTTATTTCCCGGCCGAGAAATTATTATTTGAAGGAGATTTGATTCATTTGCCGGGATATTATGCTCGTAGAGGAAACTCGCACAATATGGAAAGAGAATTGCTTGAAGCTATCAAAACCTTAGATTTGGATGTTGATACGATTGTCCAATCGAGCTATGAAGATGATGCATACTCAGCATTAACAATTCCCTATTCCGACTTTGAAAAATTTGTTTTGAGCTTAGGGCAGTAAGATTTTATTTATAGATAAGAAAAATGCAAGGCTTCTTTTCCATGTCAGGTATTTTCTTCGACCAATCTTTAATAGGAAGTGTTTTTATATACTCGTCATCGCATGTTATATTCATCGCGATGCAAAGTTTCGTGGACGGCGCACAATTTTTTATCAAATCTTCTACAATCTTGGTGTTTCGGTAAGGTGTTTCAATAAAAATTTGTGTCTGTTGTTCTGTATAAATTCGTTGTTCGAGTTGTTTTATTTTTTTAGCCCGTTCAGCTGCATCTATAGGCAGATATCCGTGAAAGGCAAAGCTCTGACCATTGAAACCCGAAGCCATCAAAGACATCAGAATTGATGACGGTCCCACAAGCGGAATCACTTTCATCTTTTTCTGTTGGGCAATTGCCACAATATCCGCACCCGGATCTGCAATAGCCGGACATCCTGCTTCAGAGATTACACCGATGCTGAATCCACTTGCAATGGGTTGCAAATAACCTTCTATTTGTTCCATATTCGTATGTTTGTTCAATTCATAGAAAGTGAGAGTGTCTATATCAATAGAAGGTTCTGTCTTTTTTAGAAAGCGGCGAGCCGACCGTACGTTCTCTACGATGAAATGCTTGATGGTCAATATTATTTGGCGGTTATAAGAAGGTAAAACCTGCTCAATCGGAGTTTCTCCCATTGGCACAGGAATAAGGTATAGTGATGCTTGCATATTACTTGATGTTTCGGACAAAAATACATATTTTTACGTGAAAATAAGAATATGGAACTTCCAACATCGTTCGTAGAGAGAACTAAACCTCTGATTGGAGCCGATTGGCAATTGTTTGTAGATGCACTGAATGAAGAGCCTATCACAAGTATCAGGGTGAATTCCGCAAAAACCGCCAACCTCGGGTTGAGCTATGCAAAAGTTCCGTGGTGTAGACAGGGTTATTATCTGAATAAGCGACCCTCTTTCACTTTTGACCCGTTGTTTCACGCTGGAGCATATTACGTTCAGGAAGCCTCATCGATGTTTCTGGAACAGGCTATAAATCAATATTTGGAGACAGATGTGTGTGTGCTTGATCTGTGTGCAGCACCGGGAGGTAAGTCGTCTCATCTGGCTGATTTATTGTCCGAAGGCAGTTTCCTTGTGTCGAATGAGGTAATAAGGAGCCGAGCAGATATTCTATCCGAAAACATGACAAAGTCAGGGCATGCGAACGTTGTTGTGACCAATAATGATCCGCATGAAATTGGACGCCTTACGCATTGTTTTGATGCAATTCTTATCGACGCTCCATGTTCGGGTGAAGGAATGTTTCGAAAAGACAAAAACGCTGTGCAAGAATGGTCACCCGCCAATGTGCAGCTTTGCAAAGAACGCCAACAACGAATTGTCGCCGATGTCTGGGATGCGCTCAAGCCGAACGGCATTCTCATCTATAGCACATGCACCTACAACAAAGAAGAAAACGAAGACAATGTGTTGTGGATAAGCAACAATCTGGGAGCTGAATCCTTACCTCTAACTTTTGACTCTTCCTGGAATGTTATGCCTTCCTATTGCTCAGATGTATATGCTTATCACTTTTTTCCCCATAAAACGAAAGGAGAAGGTTTTTTTATAGCCGTTTTGCGAAAAGCCGGCGGATTAGAATCTCCCGCCCCGACTAAGATTGCAAAGAAACAAAAGAATCAGACGAAGCCTGAATTTTTGGCTGATGGATATAGCAACTATCTAGCTTTTCCGGATAGATTTTCTTTTTTTTCTAAAGGTGAAAAATGGTTTGCAGTACCTAGCCTGCATTATAAGATGTTTGATTATATATCTTCAAAGCTGAGATTGGTTTCGGGAGGTATCTGTATAGGAGAGTTCAAAGGCCGGGATTTTATTCCTCATCATTCCCTGGCAATGTCTATTGACCTAAACAAGAATGCTTTTGTCGGAATGACATACGAAGTAGACAGAGATACGGCAATTGCTTACCTGAAAAAGGAGGCGGTCAGCATGCCCGATATGGCGAAAGGGTATGTGCTGTTGGTGTATGAAGGCAGACCGCTTGGTTTTGTGAAGAATATAGGCAATAGGGCCAACAATCTCTATCCTCAGGCTTGGCGAATAAGGTCGACATATAGCTCCGGATCGGGAGATAGTATTTTGTAACTTATATTTGTTTAGTTGCAGTTGTGGGTCTCTCAATTATGGCGAAAAAAATGAAAATGACACCATGAAGAACCTTTTTTAGTATTCTTAATAATTAGTTAGATATATTATTATCGAGATACACACAATGGGTAAAAAATTGCTCTATATTTGTCGGTATAATAATCGATTAATTAAATAATTATATGTTATGAAAAAAGTATTATTTTCATCTTTGTTGGTTTTTGCTCTTTTGTCATCAAATGCCGTAATGGCTCAGGATTCTTCTAAAACGAAGGATACCAAAACTAAAACTGAATGCACAAAAAAAGATAAAAAAGATTGCGATAAAGCTGGCAAAAAAAGCGACAAAGACAAAAAAGCTTGCAGCAAAACATCTACTACTGAAAAGAAAGGATGTTGCAGTTCTGAAAAGAAATAATTTACAGCACTTGAACTCATTCTATGAGTGCTGAATAATTTTCAAAAAAATGATAATGAGAGGCATGGTCGGGAATCAATCCCAATTGTGTCTCTCTTATTTTGTTCCCTTTGTAGCAGATTTTAGATTTTCAAAAACTCACTGAGACACCTCATAAAAGGCGAAAAGAGGTCTTTTCACAAAGACCTCTTTTCTTCATAGGAAAATCAAAAAGTAATAATCAAAATGTAATTCCAACATACTATTTATTTACAATCAAAACTGAGAGTAATGGCTTGTAAAGATATTATGTAAGAAATGTTCACATTTGTTATTGTTCATATTTTATGTAAAATACATTGTCTGTGTTGTCCGATACTTTGGTATGGATTGCAAAAGTGCGAGTCTTTCCTTCCTGCAAATTTTCAAGATAGTGATGAATGTCAAACGCTACGTATCCTTCATTATTGTGATACGGATTGTCATCATATGCATTGTGTTTCAGTAATAGGTGAATCATATTGTCGCCGTAATCTATGCGACTGTCATAAACCAAACTGATTCGGTGCGTTTTATTTTGTCCTTTAAATGCAAAATGAAAATTCAAATAACCATCACCTATCCATACGGAATATACTTTTATAGGATCGTCTCCAAAAGCATCTTCATCTTCCGGTGTACTGATACTCTCTACTGATTTTGTCAGGATGTTTGCTATACCATTAATTTTTATGGCATAATCATAATTCGTCTCAGAATCAGCTAG
>JBKECE010000075.1:0-39164 GCA_047974325.1 Dysgonomonas sp.
ATGACAGTCTTGAAAAGCTTTTCGTCACAATTCATTACCGTTCGGTTGTTGCGCGTTATTTTGATCACTGCCGATTTTACTTTTGGTGGCGGATCAAAGACATTCTCATCTACTGTGAAAAGGTATTCAACATTATACCATGCTTGGAGCAAAACGCTTAAGATGCCATAAGCCTTTTTCCCGGGTTTTGAAGCAAGACGCTCTGCAACTTCTTTTTGCAACATTCCGGAGCAGCAAGGAACACGGTCGCGATAGTCTAAAACTTTAAAAAATATCTGGGATGATATATTGTAAGGATAATTGCCTATTACACAAAATTTATCGGGAAAAATATCTGTCAGATCAAGTTTTAGAAAATCGGCCTCAATTATTCGATCTTGTATATTCGGAAATCGTTCATTCAGGTAAGGGATAGAATCACGATCCAGTTCCACAACTTTCAGATCCCGTTTTTTTTCAAGTAAAAACTGAGTGAGAACACCCATTCCGGGGCCAACCTCAATGACAGGTATGTCGGCAAAATCGTCCAGTGTGTCGGCAATATCTTTTGCTATTTTCAGATCTTTCAAAAAATGTTGCCCTAAGAACTTTTTTGGTTTAACTACTTGCATTCGTAAATTGTATAAAATCGTTATCTTTGTCGCAGGCAAAGGTAATCATTTTATCTTTCCGCGTTTACACTTCATCTGATAAAGATGATTCGAGTACGCTCACTTTAACCTATTTATATGAGTAATAGCACTGCAAATGGCGAGGAGGCAAAAAACAAAGAATCTTTGATAAGCAAAGTTCTTAAAGTAACTATTCCTCTTATTTTGGGCGTCATAATTCTTTATTTTCTATACAAAGGGACAGATTTTAATAGCTTGTGGCAAATTATAAAGGATGCCAATTGGGGCATACTGGCATTTTCTCTCATCTTTGGACTTTCGGGCAATGTAATAAGAGGATTTCGTTGGGAATTATTGATCAATCCGCTTGGGTATAAACCCAGAAGATCAAGCTTAATCTATGCCGTTTTGGGTAATTATGCTGTCAATTTTGCATTGCCGCGTGCAGGAGAAATATGGCGGTGCGGCGTGATTTCAAAAGATGAAAAAATACCGTTCAAGAAATTGATAGGAACATTGATTGTAGATAGAATCTTCGATACGCTCATGGTAGCATTTATTTTGCTACTTGCCTTTGTTTCCAACATCGCTGTGTTTATGCGCAAAAGCGGGGACTTTAATATTCCTCCCTTTCTAACTTCGTTTTGGTTCTATGCTGCTATTGTGGGTGGAAGCATTGTGCTGATTGCTATATTTGTAATTTTCAAAGAAAATAAGATTATAAAGAAAGCATGGATTTTCATTTCCGGAATTTGGGAAGACCTGAAAATAGTGTGGAAAATGAAAGAGAAGAAACGCTTCATAATCTATACATTTGGCATCTGGATCTCTTATTTCCTCTATTTCTATGTGACTTTTTTCGCTTTTGATTTTACTTTTGATCTTGGAGTTGCAGCCGCCCTCTTCATATTTGCATTGAGTAGCATAAGCATGGCAATACCTTCCAATGGAGGCTTGGGGCCTTGGCAAGCTGCAGTTGTGTTCGGATTGGTGGCTTTCATGGTTGATACGGAACAGGCGAAAGCTTTTGCCACAGCTGTTTTCACATTTCAATCCATTTGGGTGGTTCTTTGCGGATTGTTTGGTATTGCGGCTCTGACTATTCAAAATAGGAAATCCTGAAAATTTTTATCTGATAAATTAAGAAATGATATTATGTCAAAGGAAATTTTAAATCTAAAACCCGAAAGAGTGTGGAAACACTTTTATGAGTTGACACAGATTCCCCGTCCGACAGGACAAATGAAAGAAGTTACAAAATTTGTTTTTGATTTTGGAAAATCGTTAGGTTTAGACACAAAACAAGATAGCACGGGTAATGTTCTTATTACGAAACCTGCAAGTGCAGGTATGGAATTAGCTCCTACAGTCATACTTCAAGGTCATCTTGATATGGTTCCACAGGCAAATTCCGATGTGAAGCACGATTTTTCAAAAGATCCTATAGACGCCCATATTGATGGAGATAAGGTGCGGGCCCGTTCCACAACTTTAGGTGCAGACAACGGAATTGGTGCAGCTTCTATTATGGCAGTGTTGGAAGATAAATCTTTGGTTCACGGAAAAATAGAGGGTTTGTTCACGATTGATGAAGAGGTGGGTATGATCGGTGCTTTCGGGCTTCAACCCGGATTTTTGACAGGCAGCATTCTTCTGAATCTGGACACAGAGGAAGAAGGAGAGTTGTGTGTCGGTTGTGCCGGTGGTGCAGATGTTGATATTAGTTTTCAATTTAAAAATGTAGAAATCCCACAAGGTGATGTAGCCGTTAAAGTTAGTCTGACAGGGCTGAAAGGCGGACATTCCGGTTGCGATATACATTTAGGAAGAGCAAATGCGAACAAACTTATCTTTCGCTTCCTGAAAGAAGCGGTGAGAGATTATGAAGCCCGTTTGGCGTTGATTGACGGCGGATCGTTACGCAATGCTATTCCGCGCGAGGCATTTGCTGTTATTACAGTTCCTGACGATGAAGTGGATGATATAATTGATCTGGTGAAAGATTATGAAGACTTATTCCAACAGGAATATGAAGGAACGGAAAAAGTTATTTCTTTCAAAGCCGAAAGAACAGAGTTGCCGGCATCACTCATTCCTGAAGAAATTCAGGACGATCTTATAAATTCTGTGGAAGGTTGTCAGAATGGTGTAATCAGTATGCTCACTGACTTCAAAGGAACGGTGGAGACTTCTACCAGTCTGGCTTCAGTAAAGTCTTCGGAAGGTCTCATAGAGATTAAATTTCTTACCCGCAGCTCTTCAGAAACTAAGAAAATGGCATTGTGTTCAAGTCTGGAAAGTATTTTTACCCTTGCAGGAGCAAAGGTTGAAATTGTGAATCCATATCCCGGATGGCAACCCAACATTCATTCTAAAACCTTGAATGTGATGAAGGATGTCTACAAAAATAAATATGGACAAGAACCTGTTGTTCAGGTAGTGCATGCAGGATTGGAGTGTGGAATAATTTTAGCGAGCACACCTAATCTCGACATTGTTTCTTTCGGACCAACGATTGTACATCCTCATTCGCCCGATGAATATGTTGACATTGCCTCTGTTGCTAAATATTACGAATATCTGGTAGAAACTTTAGCGAAATTGAAATAGATGCTTCAAAATAAAGGAGTGAGTAGAAATCTGAAAGTTGCTGCTCACTTCTTTCTGTCTTAAAAATATATTGGAATACTTGTGCAGAGATTAAATTCAGCAACCTTGACTGCCGGAATAACATTAATTTTCTATGAGATCCCTTCTAAATAACATTCATTACATCATTCTGTATACGACAGCATACATCATCAGTTTGTTGCCTATGAGACTGTTGTATTTCTGTTCCGGCATTGCTTTTTATATTGTATATTATTTAGTGCCTTATAGGAGGGATGTGGTCATTCAGAACTTATCCCGATCTTTTCCCGATATGCGCTATGGCGACATAAAAGCAGTATCTAAGGCTTTTTACAGATCTTTTACAAATAATTTTGTTGAAATCATTAAAAGTCTCTCAATTTCTACGGAGAAACAACAAAGGAAATTGATACTGTCCAACTTCGAAGTAGTTGATGAACAGTTGAGCAAAGGAAAAAGTGTGATTGCCTGCACCGGTCATGGTGGTAATTGGGAGATTTTCAATATTATGCCGAGCATGGTCAAACATGTGGATTCGTATGCTGTTTATAAACCCTTAAGAACGGCAGCAGTTGACAAATTGTTCATTAAACTGCGTTCACGTTTTGGAATGAAGCTAGTGCCATCTCGGATGGTTGCACGCCAATTCTTGAGTAATAAAGACAAACCTTCTATGTATTTGTTTTTAGCAGATCAGTGTCCTAAGCATGCTGATGACAAATATGAAACACTATTTCTGCATCAAAAAACCCACATGTTTCCGGGAGTCGAGAAATTGGCTCGTTCAACCAATTCTGCTGTTGTTTATGTAGGAGTTACCGAACCTTCGCGCGGACATTACATTGCTGAATTTGAACTGATATGTTCGGATGGTGCCGAGACGCAAGAGATGGAAATCACCCGAAGATATGCCCAACTTCTTGAACAGACCATAGAGAAAGCTCCTGCTTCGTGGCTTTGGACGCATAAACGCTGGAAAAGATAGAAAAACAGACAAAGCTGGCTTTTATCTGTTAGTAACAGATATTTTTCCTATCATGCCCTGTGTGCCGTCTGTGTTGCTCGCAAATACATAATAGTTGCCAACAGGAACCCTTTTTCCTGTTTTATCTTCTATATTCCATGTAAATATATTTTCGGTAGAAAAACCATCAGCGATTAATTCTACTTTTTCTGTAGTGATCCTTACATAACTATTCGGATAAAGCCCATCAATGGTTACATCGCCAGTATAGTTTGCAGTTATGACATAAGGATATATGAATGCGCTGTTGGGTTTATTCGTTCCGTCAGGAAGGGTGAATTTGAGTGATACTAACCCTTTTTCTGTACCGATGTAGGCAACATTGGCTGCATCATCAATCGCGACCGAATAGACCAGATTGGAAGGCAACGGACTGTTTTGGGTGTTCAAGTGATAAAGTTGTTCTTGCATATTTTCACTGAACAGATATACTCCGTTGCGTTCTGTGGCAACCCATTTTCGGTTAGCTTTGTCGATTGTAGTTGACCGAATATTCTGATTTTGAAGGAGAATTTTTCCGAATCCGAAATTTTTGTCGGTGACCGGCACAGCTTTGAATATGAGCTCTTTATCAAACAGATCAGCTGATGGTTTGATATAATACAAACCCACATCAGTCGAGAACCATAGATTTCCTGTTAAATCGTTGGTAATATCATAGAATCGCTCCAATGCCACTTTATTGCCATATTCGTCTTTGAAAGAATTTGCTGTTTTGAGAATATATTTGTCGTCAGCACTATTATTAAAAGTACCATTTTCATTGAATATGAACAGATAGGGACCTTCCAGACCTGCACCAATCCATTTGTTGTTGTAAGTGTCTATGGCAAGTGATTGGATGTTTCCATATCGTTTTGCAATTGACGGAAAATTTATGCTTGTCGTATTCCAAGGTTGGTTGTTGGTTGTTGGCTGTAAAACATTGACGATGTTCGTTGTGCGGGTTGTAGCTGTCCATAAATTTCTATCTTTGTCAAATGCTAGCCCGTTTATTCTTGTGTAGCCTGTACCGTTAAATATGTCTTGTATGCTACTATTCTGGCTATTATATAGATCGACGAATGTCTTGTTCCTAAACTCATATATACCATTTCCCCATGAACAGACAAATAGATGGTCAGGGTCTTGAGGATCACTTATGACGTTCGAAAAATCTTTTGAACCACTGATAATATCATAGTTATACCAAGATGTGCCGTCAAACTCGCTCAACCTGCCCGGATTGTTATAATTGTCATAAGTGTAGGCTCCTCCTACAAGTCGAATTTTTCCGCCTGTATAAGCTGCAAAAAAGGCTAAATTACTTAATGGACCATTCGGAATTAGATTTTGCCTTTGATATTCAAAATTATTTAGTGCAGACGATAGTTTTATCTGTGATAGATTCTTAGATGCAACAGACACCCAATATGTATCTTGCGAATTATCCGGAGCTATGGTTATCAGATTCGATTCCCAAAATGTCTGCCAGTTCATGATGTCTGTAAACCGCCACAGTGTGTTTCCGTTCGTCACATTTAAACTCTTATTGTACTCAGAGATCAGGTTTAGTGGATATCCTCCATCCAGACATCTGTCAACAGTTGTTTCAGTGTCCAGAATATATAGAGCCTTGTTCGGTATAAGAAAATGTAGTTTATCTTTAAATACGCTTAACGATCTGACTTCTGTGTCGGAGAAACTGTAACTGTCACTATACTTATATTTTGTACTGAATGACAAATTATTCCAGTTATTCAGATTCTGAAAATTACCTCCGGTAGAGATAGAGAATACTCCTTTGGCAGTTGATATCACATACTTTCCATTATAGATGGTCATTGAATATACAGGCGTATTGAAACGGCATATTTGTTTGATCTCTTTGTTATTCATGTCCACAATGATGAAGCCAAAATTATAGGATATATATGCATAGTCACCAATGATGGAGACTTCATTGACTTTTTTGTCTATAGACTGATTTTCACTTTCGAGAGAGGCTATGTAAGATATTGTATGATCCGGTAAAAGAATATTAATATCGCTATTGTCACGGATGATCAGCAAACAATTCAACTCCTTATTGAAGGCAATGTTTGTGATATCTATGTTTCGACCTTTGAATGAGGAGTAAGTTTCGTATGTTCCTGCTTGTTTATTGTAACTAAATAGTTTTCCGTCCGAGAGTGCAAAAACATCATTCGTACCATTGGCGATCTGAGTGATATCTGCTTGGTATGAAAAATGAGTTTTCCATTCACCTTCTTGTGTTTGTGCCGGCAATTGAGCAATAAATGCGCTAATAACCATTAAGATAGAAATTGAGACATATTTCATATCGACAAATTATTTTTAAGAAAATCACATAGTTTGAAAACAGCCAAAGCTCTGTGGCTGATATTATTTTTTGTTTCTACTCCGAGTTCTGCAAATGTTTGTTCGTATCCGTCAGGAATAAAAATAGGATCATAGCCGAATCCTGATTCACCCTTTTGAACATCCGTTATCTTGCCTTTGATGATGCCCTCAAAAGCATATTCTTTCCCGTCAAAAATCAAAGCAATTGATGTTCTGAATTGTGCTTTTTTGTTATTTTGAGTTTTCAATTCGTTCAAAAGTTTCTCTATGTTGGCTTCGGAACTTTTTTCTTCCCCCGCATATCTGGCAGAATATACACCCGGAGCATTTCCTAATGCTTCAACTTCCAGCCCTGTGTCGTCAGCAAAACAGTTATAGCCATAGTTTTCTTTTACAAAACGGGCTTTTAACAAAGCATTCTCTTCCAGAGTGTTTCCTGTTTCGGGAATGTCTGTCGTACAATTGATGTCTGCCAATCCAAGTACTTCAAAATCTTTCGACAAGATGAGTTTCACTTCTTCAAGTTTATGTTGATTGTTAGTTGCAAAAATCAATCTGGGTAGGGGCATATATTCTATAAAATATTGATTTATTATTCATACATCTGAGCAAATATATTAATTTTTGCTTGATTGGAGATAAAATAAAAACCTGTTTAATATAAAATATCAAGCAGGTTTTATTTTTTCGGTTTTTATATCCTTCTATTTACTTCGCCTGCTACGCATGCTTTTTGCAGGAGCAGAAGATTTAGGTTTTTCTACTTTCACTTTGTTTTGTTTTGCTTGTCCCCGCTTTGTTGTAGAGGCTTTTGTCTCTTCTTTTGCTTTTGCGGTTTTTGCATTGGCGGCACTTGCTACAACTTTTGTTTGAGCAGTGGTGTCATTCGTAACCCACAAATTCTTTTCAAACTGTACCAATTGACTTTCTATCTTCCGTTGCTCTTTTTTCATCAGGGAATCGGTCGGGCAATATTGAGCCAATGTCAGGTTTCGCATATTGGTAGTCTTATATATTTCCCCGTCGTAAGACCGTTTGCGGAAATAATCGTCAATGGTTTGATTCTGTGCATTGTTGAGGTTAGAGGTCATTATTGGCATCCGTAATGCATAAGGTCTGATGCTTTCATATGGCAACCAAAACAGAGGATAAGGTGTTGAATCAATACCAAAATCGTCCTGACGATACAAAATTGGGCATATAGCCAATATCTTTATATCAACTACTGAGTTTGTTTTGTCAAAATACCATGCTTCTTTTAGGTAATAGCCTTGAACTTCATTGCCCGGAATATCAAAATCTTCTACGATATATTTTCCATTCTCCACCTTGTACATGATGCCCTGATTGTCCAGAAAATTCTTGACTTTCAGTGCATACTCGTTTGTGAAAAGCTCCCTACCGTCTTGCAGATATTCATAAGCGATGACGTCTCCGTTTACTATGAGCTTGAAGGCCATGGTAAATAAATTCATGCGGTTTCCGATGGGCGATTCTGGAAAATATAGTGCTGCATTTTTATCTTTATTCAAATCCAGTTTACGATATATTTCACGAACCCAAGGAGCGTCCCCGATCTCTTGTTTCTGGTCGGCATTCATGTTTTCGGCACGTACCGAAAGTGAAGTAGAAGAACTCTTTTGTTGTTGGTTCTGCTTGCTTGCAATTCTGTCCCTCACCGTTTGTGGGTTGGGATTGTCTTGCGCTTTTATCTCCTGACTGAGCAATAGGCTGCACAATCCGGCTATTGATAATATTGAAAATAATCTTTTCATATTTTGATAAGGAGAATTTAAATTTTCTTGTCTTTTTTAGTTCATTCTTACTTCCATAGCTGCCATATCAGTATGGGTAACACCGTCAGGACTTTTTGCTTTTACTTCCGTAATCATAAAAGATTTGCCTCGTTGAAGCCTTCTTATCTGTTCTAATTGACTATCAGAGAAATTTGCACCGTCTGATATAACCCTGATGCCATTGCCCATATTGTCAAAAAATACCATTGTGAAACTCAGCACAGAACATGGAATGTATAGAAAACCATCGTCTATGGCAGCACTTAGTCCGCCAGCCGATAAAACTGTTGCTTTATTCACACGTCCTCCCTTGAAAGATTTGGGACTTCCGTCTGCGTCTTTGTAAGCAATGTAGGGCGATGGTTTAGGCAAAGCTCTCACTTTGAAGACCTGTTTTGCAACTTCCATCCGTTTGCCGTTTGTTTCTGCTGTTACCGAAATGATCATATCCTGACCTATTTTGCTCGGACGCGCAATCCATCTGCCTCCCGATCCTGTTACCGATCCGTTTCCGTTGATCACACTGGCTGATATCAGATTGTTTGTTATTCCCGGAACGGATATGCTCAATTCATTGTTCATGCCTGCATACAGCATATTCATCATTGTAGAAGCCACTGTGGCCATTGGTTCTATGACCGAATATGTGGTGCGGAAAGGTATTTTGAGCGGATCTTTGTTTGGCCTGTCCCATTCAATATGTCCTTCGAATACTTTGTTTGCACCGACTGCTCCTGCTCCGATCTGGAAAACGCCGTTTTTGGATTCGGGCAAAAGGGAATTTCCGATGTATATGCGTGGGCGTTTTGTTGTATCCACTGCTGCCAATAAAATTTCGCCTTCAAAGCTTCCTCCTTGCATCACAACCATAGATTTTGGTATCACTGCAGCTGTGAGGCTATTGACACGGAAATCGTCACCACCAATACTGCTCAGTAGATCGGACAACACTTCTCCCTGTGCAGCTCTGACATCGCTCTGTATTTTTGTTAGCAAAGTTACGGCTGCTGCCGTAGGCATCTGGTCGAACATGGATTGTTCCCAATTCATTTTGTTTGCTACAGCCCGTTTCGATGGATCGGTGTTTAATCTGCGTTCTATGGATGCTTTTAGGCGTGAGTCGCTTACCAGTTCGCTGGCAATTTTTTTGTAAGCTATGATTGCTTCTTTCAATTTGCGTCCCTTTTCGTCTCTGCTCAACATCACTTGGAAAGCAGCATCCACACCTTCTTTATTTTCTATGTTGTGCACATCTCCGTTTTTGCCATCGGCATATTTCACAATCTGGACTTTCAAGTTTTGGATAAAATTATAGAGAGAATCGGATTGTTGTGTGAATTTTGCTGCTGAATTGTACCAAATTTCTGCTTTTGTTTTGTTTTGTTCGTATGAAGTATTCAATTTGTCCCAAGTCAGTTTGTTTTTGTCTTCCGTACTGGCTATTGTTTCTTGAAGCCCGTCTTCTACCAATTGAAAACCCTCAAGCACCTCAGACGAAACGTTGAGGGCAAGCATTGCGATAAAGACCAGATACATCAGGTTTATCATCTTTTGCCTTGGAGAATTTGGATTATTTGATGCCATTTATTTTGATTAAATTATAGCTGCAATTCTTCTTTCTTCTTTATTTGTTGTCTTGTGGATTATTATTGTTGTAGAATCCTCCACCTAGATTCATGTTCATATTGGTGGTCATGGCTTGAAGCAAGCGGGAATAGACCTGATTGAGATCGGCCAGCTGTTTTGCCATTTTTTCCGTTTCAGCTTTGAATACGGAACTATCCACCAAGGATCCTGCATAGAGATTTCTTATTCTGTCCAATCCGGCGTTGATTTGTTCAATGGTGTTTATCTGTCCGCTAACGCCTTTAAGTTGGATTTCGTAGATTGTGTTCAATCCTGCAATGTTGCGGTTTAGATTTTCCATTTGAGTCACGTAACCTTGAGTATTGAGTCCGATACCGTCCGAGTTTTCTGTTACCGATTTGAAAGAGCTGAGTAATGTGTCAGACACCTTAGTCAAAGACTCTGTAACAGTAGCAAAGTTTTCGAGGTTGCTTGTCATTTTTGTTAATTGCTCGGCGTATTTTTCCGAAGCCTCTTTTACTTCTGTCACATCTATTGATTCCACGCCTTCCACCACATTTATGTTTCCACTGATAAGAGTTCCTCCACTTGCAGAAACAGTAGATGCATTTCCATTCGGGGCATTTGTTGTTGCGGTGTTTGGTTCAGATGCACTATTACTCATAGATCGTGAAGAGGGGCGTGCAGTGCTCATGACTGCAGGTCTTATTTGAGAAGCTTGAGCTGCAATTATTTCTGGCTGAAGCGAAGTATCTTCATTTTCGTCTTCTTCATTTTTTCTGTTCAGTCCGGGAAAAACTCTGTCCCATTTGTATTCTCTTGCCGGAAGGTCGAATGCCGATATAAGGAATATGATGGCTTCCGTAACCATGCCGACAACAAGAATTTCCGTTCCGAATTTCCAGTGGTTTATTTTAAATAAAGCACCTACAATCACAATAGACGCACCACAACTGTAGAAAATGTTGAAAAAACGTTTTCCTTTGTTGCTGGCTAGCCAGCGTTCTAATGCATTTTTATATCTTCTATATTTTTTGCCCATAATTCTTCGTCTTTTATCAAAATGTATTTTCAGATAATGTGTTGTAAATGTCTTTTATTTCTTGGCGCTTGCAAAACCGATTTGTGATCTTACACACCGAAATCCTATGTAGGAGCGTGGTTGGTTCTGATATTCAGATTCCCGCATGTCGCTACGGATAAATGTTCCTATATCTTTCCATGAACCGCCTTTAACCACTTTTTTCTTTATAGCATAAGGATCTTCCTTGGCGGCATTGTAGCGATATTGAGGATTGATATCGTTCATATTGAGACTGCCGGCTTCTGTGTAGGTTGTGGATGTCCATTCAGCTACATTTCCTGCCATGTCATACAGACCAAAGCGGTTTGGAGAATATGTAGCTACACGTGATGTGATGAGGTTTCCGTCTTTTGTATAATTTCCTTCTCCTGGTTTGAAGTTGGCCATGAAACAGCCTTTTTCTGTTGCCGTTCCATTTACATCCCAAGGATATTTATTTTCAGTGCGACCATTTCGTGCGGCAAATTCCCATTCCCCTTCTGTCGGCAGGCGGTAAGGTTCAATATCTCGTCCGTTTGATGGCAATCCCATCCGGTAGAAAAATGTTCTCCATTCACAAAAAGCGGAGGCTTGTTCCCATGTAACGCCAACTACAGGATAGTCATTATAGCCGGGATGAGAGAAATATAATCTCATGTATGGTTCATTATACGAATTGGCAAAATCATTGATCCAAACAGTTGTGTCGGGATAAATGTTTACGATTTTTGTATTCAAAAAATCGAACAATGAACTCAATGGGCGTGTTACTGTTTGGTTCACAATGCGTCCTTCTTCATCATAATATGCAGTGTCTTTGGATATCATTACTATCTGATTTGGATCTACCTGTATATCTGTATTTAATATACGTTCGTTTGGGTTCAGCCGATTTCTCCGTTTTGCGGCTTCGGTGTAGTCAAACCATTCGTATTTGAAATTCATTTGATTGGGATCGATGCCTACTTGTCCGGAGATTGGGTTGGTGTACATAACGCTTTTTATTGCATTCTCTTCTTCTTCCGTAGCCCGTTTCCAAGGAATTGGTTTTCCCCAATTGAGATAAGGCTTTATGGGTTCCCCATAACGATCTTCTGTTATCTTGAAGGTTTCGTCATTACCATATTTGGGATCTGCCAATCGTTCTCTGATGATTGAATCTCTGACCCAATATACGAATTGGCGATATTCGGAATTGGTGATTTCGGTGTCGTCCATCCAGAAAGCATCAACCGAAACTCCCTTCGCATTAGCTGTTATACCCCACAAGGAATCTACGTCCGATGGTCCCATGTCGTAAGCACCTTTTGAAACCAGCACCATGCCATATGGTGTTGGCTCAGCCCAACCGCTGCCACCTGTGCCGACAAGTTCGCCCCCAACAGCATTGGTGGAAGAGGGTTTCCCACAAGATGTGAGTAAAATAACTGCTCCGAAAATTGCAACAAGTATTTTTTTCATATTCTGTTTCTATGTATATATAGAGCACTGAATGCTCATTTTTTATCATTGTTCCGGTTTTGTTTCATCACAAGACCCTGACACTCTTATGTCTGTTTTTCTTTGGTTTGTCTAAGTTTACAGGCATATTGTATCGTAAAAATAATTCATGCGATCCGCTACTGGCTTTGGAGATGGCCGAGGTGCTGAGATCGTATGCGTAACCGGCATCAAAATTACGAAAAGTGATGCCAAGAACAAAAATTAATCCATCATCTTTTCGCCACGATACGCCACCGTTGAATAAGTTGTTATAAACCATTCGGGCTGTCACGTCATACTGCATAAAAACACCATCCGACTTAACCAAAACAGACGGCTGTAACACATATAACGGATTTCGAAATTTAATATTGTATCCGGCTGTTAAATAATATGTTCTGCTGATGTATGATGTGTGAGTGTCGTCTATGTCGAATGTCGGCTCTAGAAGATGTGCCACAGATAGACCTGCATAGTAGTCTGCATTGATCCACGAAACGCCGATGCTTGCGTCAAACACGGATGCTGCCTCGGTTGTGCTCGGTATTGCCGGATCGCTATTGTCGTGATCGTTGCTATTGTCAGGAATATATATGCTGCCGGCATCAAAATTGATGGTGGCCAAACTCACTTGTGCACCAATGTTGAGCATACTTTTTTTTATTTTCTTTTTGTAAGCATATTGTCCGGCAAAATAAGAGTTTTTGAATAATCCGATAGATTCTGTCATAAACATTGCGCCGATGCCGTGCTTGCGCTCCAAAAAACTAATGGGCATATTTGCTGTGACAATCGATGTTTTTGGCGCACCGGCGAGTCCAATCCATTGTTGCCTGTGCAGGGCTGTTAATTGCAGGCTGTCTGCTTCGGCTGCGAATGACGGATTGAAGAAAGGGCGCACTCTCCAATATTGGCTTATTTGAGCATCCCATTGCGCATATGTTTTTGTGAAACATACGAACAAAAGCAGTAAACAAATTAAGTGTTTGAGATGCACTAACAAAAGCTGTATTATATATTTTATACTAAACAGAGGGCAAAAATAACATTAAATTATTAATTATAAACTCCAAAGAATAAGATATATTGTATATACGACGGCTTATTTTCGTCCCGAAATTTGCTTGTTGAGATTTCGGGACATAGTAAAAAATATCAAATTGATAATGTTTGCCCGGTTTGTTCAGTATTCATATATCATTCTTGTGCTGAATCTTTTACCAGTACGATCATATCAGAAAAACGTTTTATGGCTTCACTCATCGAAACCTTCAGAGGTATGTAGAACTTTGCCTCATATATGTTTTGCTTATATTCATAATTAGCTTTTATCTCTATTTTTCCGTTCGATTCAGTTGGGGTGTAGTTTATGATAATTTGTTTTCCATTATGGTTTACGCTTGTCGGCAGAGATTCTACTCTATAACCTGCTGGAATCTCTATCACTGCTTTGTAACTTTCTCCTCGCAGATAGATCAGATCGACCGGAAGTGTGCGACTACTTTGTTTGAATGGATTGTTATTGATTGCTAGGTTGCAAAAAGGATTTATGAATATTTTGTTTCCGGCGTTTTCAAGAGCGAAACTGAACTTATATGAAAAAGTGAAAGGTTCATTCAGGTCTTTGTTCTCGTCGACCTTAAGATCGGAGATGGTGATCAGTTTTTCATCTTTCTTTACATAATCTGTCAGGTTATCAATTTTGTTGAGATAAGCATTCCTATAACGATAGGCGTCATAACCGGAAGCTCTGTACGAGACATCGACATCTAATTTATTTTCTTCGGGTAAGATTTTTATGTTCAGAGTCTTCTCTGTTGTCGAAATTCCTTTTTGTAAGACGAGCGTCCATTCTTCGACTTTCGGTTTTATGACTAAACCTTCGACATTGATGCAGCGCTGAGGCAATTCATTGTAGCATAACAAAGGTTCTGTGGCATCTAGAAAATAATCGTTACTATCTGTTGAAACTTTTACGATCACATAGTTTAGAAATTGACGGAAAGGATATAATTTGTTGATCGCTCCGTGATTGCGAGTACTGAGCACAACTGCTTCCGCCTTTAATCCAGCCGCTTTGAGCAATCCCAACATGAAAAGATTGAGATCGGCAGCATTTCCTGTTTTAGTTTTCAAGAGATCGCCTATTTTTTGCGATGAGTATTTATCATTGAATTGATTCCAATTGAAGTTGTTCTTCACATAGTTGTTGATTTCTTCCAATTGTTCTTGTTGGCTTTTGCCCGTAATATTGAGTGCGGGTAATATCTTCTTGGCTTCTTTTTCGCAATTGTTAATGTATTTGCCAAACTGGTCATCTTTGAGAAAATCATTGCACATTTCTGGCCATGTGGAGATGTATGTTCTGAAACCTCCCGTGGCAAAATATATTTTCGATAACTGAAAGTCCAGACCTATCATGTAATCTTGGGATGATGAAATAAATTCTTCGTCTTTGAAGGCTGGCACATCTTTCATCCCGAAATTGAACTGCACTTCCTTGTACCTGAGATTTCCGAATTGAATTTCTCCATTCAATACCTCGGAATTAAATTCATCGAAACGTGATGCTCCTTTCAGGATATATGAATACTCATAATACGGCATCGCCTTATATGCTAATTTGCTGTATATGACTGGTATCTTTTTTTGAAATTCCCATTTTCTCATATTTACAAAAAAGGGTGTGTTAATCTTATATTTCAGTTCAACAATAGAACCTTCCTTTACGGCGGGCATTGCAAATTTTTTCACTTTCCAGTTATTATTTATTTTTTCTTCATATATCTTGGTTTTATCAAGGCTGGTTTTTATCAATTTTCCATTTTCCATATTATAGGTTGCACCTTCTATGTATTCAATTTCTTCCCAAAGATTTCCGTCTATATAGTATGGAATCTCAAAATTTCCGTATTCAATGCCGGCTTGCTTGAGGATTTTTATTTTTACGCTGCGTTCCATACGGAGAATGAAGCCTTTGTCATAATCACCAACAAAGTAATTGCTTCCAAGGTCATAGAGCACAACAGCTTCTGCATCTTTGTCTTTACCGTATTCGGTCATCGATATTTCGTATTGAGTCACTTTGCCAAATTCCTGTGAATAGTTTTCTTGAGATGTTGCTGGCATCGCAGTCAACATTAAGAATGAAAGAGAAAGAAGGTATGATTTCATAATATTTCAAGATAGATGTTTTTATTTTCGTTTTGCTTTATTGAATAGATGAATTTGTAGAAAAGCGGATAGTCTTCTAGCGTATATTTGCCGGCATTTATTAATACCGATTTACGGACAATAAGTTTGTTGTCAGATAATTCATAATCGAGGTTATATTTACCGTATGGTGAACAGATAGAAATATTCTCCGGTATTTTTGAAATAGTGGCTTCTGAAAAAGAATATATGACGGTGTCTTGCTGATATTTCGGAGAGTCTAGTTGTACGGCAAATTTTCTATCTGCAGGAGTCTCGTATCTGTCAGTATTGACTGCAAATGGTTTTAAAATCAAGTTATTCCCGTAGATCTTGTGAAGATTCTGCATTTTGCAATTGATTTGTGATACAATTTTAGCACTGTCTCTATTCTCTGTTTCAAACTTGTAATTTACCAGATCGTAAGAACCAGCAAAAATATAATTCCTTACATACATATCCACATTGTTTTTCCTGATCGAGGCAGATATGTTGTTCAGTATCTCATAACTGTTTCCTCGCTCTGTTGCCGTTAGGTTTATATTTGTTGTGGGATTTATCTTATCTACATCTACTTCTAATGTTTTGGAACATTTTGTGTCATTTGGATTCATAGAAGGGACGGAAATTAAACGACTCAGCTTTTCGTCTGTTAAAAGTGCTTTACGTCCTTGTATGTTTGAATGTATGTATCCGAAAGGCATATTTTTTGAAGTACATTCTAGAAATGTGGTGTCGTTGCCGAATGGTATAGTTAAAATCACATGATTGAAAGAGCCGGGGTCTGGAAAATCCGAATCTATTTCGGGAACTGCATCATCGGACTTTATTGCAGTAATGAAAGAATCAATCCCAATGTATTTGAGCATTGCTTTCATGTAGTTAGTCAAGGCCTTGCAGTCGCCATACCTGTTTGTGCATACATAATCGGCAGGATATGTCTGCATGCCTCCGTATTTTATGGATACATTTATGTAGCGAGTGTTGTCTTGCATATATTTGTAGAGTACTCGCGCTTTATCTTTGTCACTTTGGATGCCTGATATGAGTCGGTCTATATTTTGCTTTTCAAGACCAGGAAGTACGTCTCTGTTTTGATTGAGTCTATAGATCCAATTGCCATATGTTTGCCAGTTTTCAAAGCTGCCTTTGACGCCAAAGTTGATGTTCTGAGGAAGCACACATAGTTCAGGAAAATCAGCAGATTCGTAAGACATATTTACTTCCGGCTTGAAGCTGTCTTGGCTGAATGTCCAAGTGTATGAGGTTGCTTCACCAACATTGCTTATGACCGGTTCCGCCATATTCTTTTGCATATACTTGATAGGGCTATCTGTTGATGCCTCGACTGTCACTTTATTATATTTTATAGACCGAACGGTAGGTCTATATCTGTAAATCCCAATAAATCTACTCGTTGTGCTTTTTGTGATATAAGATATACGATATGGATAGACGTTGTGCTTCAACTCAAATGATTTGACAAAATCGTCTTCATAAAGTGATATGTCTGATATGGCACTGCGATCTTTGATCTCACTGTTTTTTAGTTTTCTCACAATGTTTCCGCTTTGATCTGTGATGTATGCACTCTCTATTGAGACTTTGTCGCCTTTTGAATAGAATATTTCAATTTGGGCTTCGTCATCGCCTTTCCGATCATTTATTTGGAGAACGACTGAGTCGGTACGGATCAGCTTGTCCCCTTTGAGTTGGATGTATGATACAGAACTGATTATCTCGCTGTTGTCGTCTTGTGCAGTCAAAAATGTCGCTAGTGAAAGAAAAAAGAAAGATACGAAAAATGATCTCATGTATGTGCCCTTAAATATTGATATGTACTCAAAGATTAAAAATATAAAAAATAATTAAACAAGAATTAATAATAGTCTGAAAAATCTTCTTCCTGATCATTTTTTTTAACTCCTTTCAGAATACTAAATCTGTAGCTAAACGTGAGCATACAATATCTATTAATCGTTTTTGAACGGGAATCGGAGATACCACCTGAATAAACTGTGCGCGTGACATTGTTCTTGTCATTCAATATATCAAATACATCGAAACGTAGTTCTCCTCTGTTTTTTCTTAAAAACTGCTTGCTGATGCCTGCATTCCATACAAAACTTTTATTTTGGAAATCATTTGAATAGCCTCCGTAATAAGAATAGTTTGCATCACTGGTTAGCTTGAACTTATAGGGTAATGTCCAAGAAAATGATCCGTTGAATGTTGAAGATGTAGAATTTATGTCTTCCTGTTCCGTCAAATTGTTACGGGCTATGGAATGAGATAATGTGGAGGTCAGATAAAAGTTAAACTTGTCGGCAACAAACGAGAGGGAAAGCATCTCACCGAATGTGATATTATTGGTTTTTGTTTCATAGCCATTTGTGTAAGATTTGTTTCTCTGAAAATTGCTGTAAATGGATGCAGCATACGTGAATTTCTTGTTTTTGAACGGAGCACTGTACATGAAGTTGAAATTGCCGTTCATGTTACCACTCACATTTTGGTAGCGGGTTATCGAATTACCTACACTGTCTATGATCATGTCGTCAGCTATATTGTTCATAGCATAACTGAAACTTCCGGAGGCATTGAGAAAAGTTTGTTTTTCGTAATTAGATTTGAAAAATGAGACATTGAAGTTATTAGTATAACCTGATTTCAATAGCGGATTTCCGATCGATTTGCTCTGAGCGTTAATATTCACCGTGTCGGCCGAAAGTTGAGAGAGCGTAGGGCGTGAAGTGGAACCGCTATAATCAGCACTGATAGATACATTGTCTTTCGGTTGCAGATAGAATCGCACTACAGGTGAAAGGTTTGTGACCGATTGTTTCACATCTTCTATCAGAGAATCGCGAAAGAGAATTTTGCTTTTAGATATGCTCGGATCTATATTAAATCCGATGGTGTAGTGCAATTTATCGCGATCCGACCTGAAACTAAGGTTAAAGTTTTGTCCCAGATAATTATTCTTGGTGAAACGGGTGTAGGCCGTATCGATCACTGAAAATTTATCCAGAGCATCTTTTTTGTAGGTGTTTCGGTCGCGTTCTGAATGACTTTGCGTGAGCGAATATCTGATTTGAAAGAAATTGTTTTTCCCGAGAGGCTCCACGTAAGATAAAGACATAGTTGTGGTGTTTGATTTGTTGGTCGATTGCAACAATTGATCAATATTTTTATTTTCAAGGCCTGAACTCGAGTAGATGGTTTCGGATTGATTTGTTCCGTTAGACTTTCCATTGCGAAGCGATGTGGTTAGAGACAAGTTAATGGAGCGTCCTTTGCTTCCGAGTTTTCGCCCCACATTTAAAGATGAATTCAGCGTATTGTCAACGGTTTTGTTCCTATTGTCAGACCAATTATTGGTGCGGACTGTATCGCTTGTGACTACATACGAAGACGAGTTGGAATTTCTGTAATTTTGAGTATGAGTATTTTGATAACTAATTCTGAAATAGAGATTGGTGAGTGTGTCTGGTTTCCAAGACAGATAAGAATCGGCATTTAGACCATTTGTTATAGCATTAGACTTACTTTCTTGTGTTGTATGCCTATTTCCTGTTTCCAGAAATGTCTGCGTATTTGAATAATCTTCATCTTGGCTGTCGTTGTTGTTATAGTTGATGTTTCCGTTCAGGGATAGTTTTTTCGATTTTTCGATATTATAGCGTCCTCCAATATCCCGACTTGTTTCTAAACCGCTGGTCATCATCATCTCTTCTTTGATGTTTGCCATGCCTCCTACTATAGAAAACTGATTTTCGTTCTGCATATAGTTGATTATTCCCTTGTCCTTGTAGGTGTTGTCACTTCCATATCCGGTGGCTATATTTCCGAATATACTTCGTTTAATTTCTTCTTTAACCTTCAGGTTCAAGACATGATTTTCATCTCCGTCTTTGAATCCTGTCAATTTCTCCATGTCTGATTTTTCTTTGAAGACTTGCAACTTATCAATCATTTCGACAGGGAGGTTTTCTAATGCAATTTTGATATCGTTGCCAAAAAATTCCTTTCCGTTCACCAATATTTTGGATATGGTTTTTCCATTGGCAGAGAGATTGCCTTTTGAGTCTATTTCCAATCCGGGAACTCGTTTGATCAGGTCTTGCAAAACAGAGCCATCGTCAACTTTATATCCGGCAGCGTTATACTCTATGGTATCACCTCTTACTACAATATTGGGAACATGGGCAATAACCGTTGCACCTTCAAGTTCATAGCTTTGTGTGTTGAGCAGAATATCACCTAAATTTCGGTTGAGAGAATCATTGGCTAGCGAAATATTGATAAATTTATCTTCATATCCCAAATAGCTTATTTGGATGATATATGTTCCCAATGATGCCTGTATTTTAAATTTCCCTTTCAGAGATGTGGATGTGCCTTGCACGAAGCTGCTGTCGGCATCTGACAATAATCTCACCGAAGCATAAGCTATCGGGTCTTTATCCAGCTCCCCATACGCAACTCCTTCTATATATCCTTTTTGGGCAAAGGCAAATGAAACAAAAAAGCAAGATATGAACAGGAATAAAAACCTCATATATAAGATTTTGTTTAGATATAATAATCCGAAACATCAATCAATCCTGCCCGGATGGCATATTTGGTAGCTTCGTGTATATTATTAACGTTCAGTTTGCGGAAAATATTTTTACGGTGTGTCATTATGGTATGGAAGCTTGAATTTCTGTCGAATGCTATTTCTTTTGTAGTCTTCCCCTGAGCCATAGCTTTGAGTATATCTTTTTCCGTCAGGGTGAGAGATTCGGTTTCATTCAGATTGTCGGCTACACTACCCGAATTCACCAACATATCGTTTATGCGAGTGCAGACAAACCGGTCGTTCTGCAAGGCGGCCATAAAAGCCATCCTTATCTCTGACATCTGGCACGATTTCAGAACAATGCTGAATGCATGGCTTCCCGAGACCAATATCTTGACCAGAGATTCGCTCAGTTCTTCAGAAAACATGATCCATCTGGTCTGTGAAAATCTTTGTTGTAAGATGAGCAATTCGTTTCCCGAAGAAAGATCGAACAATGTATAGTCTATGATCACTACTGATTCGGATGAAATTTTGAGTGCATCGATCAGTGAAGATTTATCTTTGGCAACATGGATAGAGGCGATGCTATCGAATGCAGCAGCTATCGTTTTCAGTCCGGTTCGTGTTATGTCCTGATTGTCGGCTAATATTAAATCTTTCATAGCGTATGTGGTATTGATAACTAACTTTTACATCCTTATCTTTATAGAGTGCAATGCGATCCGATTTTCCATAAAGAATAGACTTTGAAAAGCAAAAATACGAAAAAAAGGGAGACGAACCATCACGGCTTTTCTCCCTTCAAAGAAGAGTACTAATGTAGTCAAACTAAATTGTATTTTAACTTATATCAAAAGCGGACTCCGTAGAACCAATCTTCGTCAGCCCAAGATTGTCTGTTTCTTGTAAAGAAAGAATCTAATATGACGGTTTTGTTGGCTGGTTTCTTGATTTTGATCTTAAACCATTCTCCCTGAAATCCTGTTTTGTTTGTGAATGTTTTGGGTGTAATGGTCACTAAAGAGTCGTTCATTGTATAAGATAAACTTGCTTGATTGGCTTTTTGCTCTGCCTGATAATTGCTTCGGGCAAATGCTTTTTTTGTAATTTCCATTTTTATTTCAGTCAGGGTTGTATCTTCTTCAATTGTAACCCGAGGCAGGAACAAATAGCTACTTGTTTTATCGTTATCCAGTTTAAACAACTGAAGATTAGTCTCGTCCCAAGACGACCGTGCATCATTATATTGCTTGTCGAGTTTCACATACAAAGTATCAGATTTTGTGTTCAGATCCACGGTTTCTACGGCTTCGGCATTGTTTCTGTATTGGGAAATGGTGCTGCCTCCGATCATGCCGATGTAGACAGCTGTACCCAACCAGATAAGGAAAGCGATGCCTGCAAAAAGCAGATCACGTGAAGTAATTTTCCAAAACATTCGTATGCCCAGATAAATGAGAATTGTTGCTGGTAATAGTAATAACAAAGCAAGTGAGAATTTCACATCGAAAGTGTTCATACTGACTACGCTGAGCAAATCACCTAAAGAGATGATGTGATGCAAATCCGAATAAAAGAATGTGACGGCCACTCCTGATATGAAGAGTGCTAAACCAATAATTATCATTATCATACCTACAAATATTTTAAGAATTTGCACTAATGTGGTTCCAAGTCTTGTTGTGTTTGGATTATAAGCATTCATGTTGCCATCTCTGTTGATGACTCCTTCTATTGAAGGGTCTTTTCCCACCATCGACAATTTTTGGCGGAAGGTTTTTGCTTTCGGCATCACTATCCAAAGCACCAGATACGATAATATGACAAACCAGACAAACTTGTGCGATAATAGACTGAACACAAACAGTAAGGCTATGAATAACAGACGTATCAAAACAGGATCTGTGCGAAAATAATAACCTAGACCACTGCAAACACCTCCTATCACCGAATGAGACGGATCGCGATACAGTTTCTTTCTGTAAAAAGGCAGTTCTTCATCGCTTTTGCTTTTATATGTAGCTTCTTCCGCGTTGTTGTCATTGTCCGGATCTTCAAAATCTTTCGGACTGCCCATGATGCCGATGATCTCTTTTGCTTCGGCTACGTTGACAACTCCCATCGATGAATTGATTTTCATTTGCAGAAGCTCACTCATGCGGGCTTCTACATCGGTTATGATTTCATCTCCTTCGGGCTTGCCGTTGTAATATTCTTTTAGCGATGCCAGATAGTTGTCCAGAATATGATAGGCTTCTTCTTCTATGATGAAAGCAATGCCTCCAATGCTGATTTTTAGCGTTTTTTTCATATTATGTGTTTTATTAATTTTATTGCTTTATTTTTTTGATCCAGATATAATTCCCGAATCAGAATCTTTGTTATCGGTTCGTTTTTCTCCTTTTTTGTATTGACGCCCAAAACTGAAATTATAGGTCATATTGAGCATAAACATCGGAGACAAACTGTCTGTGAATATTTTGGATGTGCTTGGAGCAATCGCCGACCAGACTTCCTGAGTTTGTTTATATCGTTTTGTGAATGGATTGAACGCAATCAGATTGACAGAATAATTCTTTTTCTGGTTATTGTATCCAAGATAGAGCATATGAGATTTTTCACCGGATATGATTGTTTCGCTTGACAGATATTTGTCGTACGTTCTGAACTCACCGCCCAATGTCACACCCTTGTAGTTGAACCATAAACTGGCACGACAATATTTGCCTGTGTAGGTATGGGTGTAGTCATCGCCTTGGGTAACGTAGCGGGTGATGCCCGGTGTGAAATAAAATGCTACATAATCGCCCCAAGGTTTCAGAGATGTGCTCACGTCTGCCCTGAAATTATGCTGACCTTTTTGGTTTGTTGTTGTGTGCACAAAGCGGTTGATGTCGTCATCATAGTAAATTTTATCCATTTCGGGCTTGTGATCATATCTGTACATCATGTATAAGTCAATGCCAAATATTCCTTTTTTGTATCCGGCAGTGATCGTGTTCGAATAATATTGCACTGGTTTCAGGTTGGGATTTCCAACTCTTATCTGCAGGGAATCGATGTCTTGCGAAACATTGTTGAGAGATGCCAATGAAGGTGCGTAACTCGACAGATAACTGTTCAGGCGGATGTACGAATTGTCGTTTATATTGTATGTGATGCGTACCGATGGTCTGAAGAAAGTTTTATCTGTGCTTTGATTGGCTTGTTTGTAGTAGTTGCGCTGTGCCCCAACACCCAATGTATAGGTCATCTTTTTTACTTTTATCATATATTCGGCATATCCGTAAGTTTCGGCATTGTTCATGTTCACAACTGCCGCTGAGCTGCCCGAATATTCGTTGTCGGTGTAGCTTTGCGTGTGCTTCAATCCTCCGGTGAACTTGCCGGTGTTTAGTTTTTTCTCATAGATAGCTTCTCCGATGAGAGAATATTTGTTCCCTTTGATATTCGAAATGATGTCGGTGATGAGTTCATCGTTTTTGTTTTCAAGATAAGTGCGGCTGTTCTCTGTGTCAATATATGTTCCTACAACGTTAAAAACCAGAGTCTGATCATTTTTTAGATTACGTTGATAGTATACATCAAGAGAAGGACTGTTCGATTTCTCGGTCGATAGATCCGAGATGCTTACAGGGTCATTGCCGTTTGAGAATACGGTGCTTCGTCGGTCGGAATAACTGTTGGGTGTGTTCATAAAATTACCTCTGAAAGTGGCATTGAGATAGTATTTGTCGTCCATCAGATTATAGTTGGCAACCATTTCCATGTTTCCATATTTAAACTTTGTGGGTTCGCCGATTTCAGTTCTGTGCAGTGTTGGACGATCGGGGAAAATATACGTTTCGTCGTTTTCTCTTGTCCATTTTATATCGCGTGCACCCCAGTTGGCAGTGAGCCCAAACTCCGATTTTTTATGATTGATCTTAGCATTCAATCTATCTTCCATGAAGCCTTTGTCAGGGTCGAGTCCCTGCATTACCATTGCAAAGATATTTCCTCCTGAGTCATGTCTGCGGGTGATGAAATCGATAACTAAGGCTACATTTCCGTATCTCAGTCCGGGTTCGTCATGATATTCGATGCGGATTATATCGTCAGCCTTGAGAGCCGACACATCGTTAGAAGTGACCTCTACACCATTGATGCGAAGTTGCACGCCTCCTTGCATAAAAGTGGTGATGGCGTTGCTCAGCGGATCCACGTTGATGCGGGGTAAACCCAATTTGCGCACAAGATCGGCAGCATTAGTCGACATGCCGATTTGTGCCTGCGAAGGAATAATAATTTTTCTGTCTGATTTTTGGATCACCGATTGTGCAGTCACTTTCACTTCGTCGAGTTGTTGTGGCAGTTCTTTTATTTCGATGCTACCCAAATCTTTGTCGCTGTTTAGATTTTTGACTTCCAATTGAGTAGGTGCATATCCTATATATGAGATAGATATCAGATAATCGGAAGGTGCTATGTTTTTTAATAAAAAGTTGCCTTTGGCGTCTGTTACAACACCTGCAATGAAACTCGAATCAGGCTTTAAAAGACTCACGGAGACATATTCGACAGGTTGAGTAACCTGTTCTTGCTTTTCCAGAATAGTTCCTTTTAGACTAAAGGTCTGTGCCGAAATAATGTTGACTATAAAGAGTATCGGTGTTAAAATAAATATACGTTTCATCGGATGAATTCTTAATAATATTGTCTTTTATTTATTACGGATATGTTCTATTGTTGTAACAAGGTCAGACCATACTTTATCCAACTCGTCCAGAAGAGAACTTCCACGGCTTGTTATCGAATAATACTTGCGGGGAGGACCTTGTGTCGATTCTTCCCAGCGATAAGTGAGTAAGCCTTGATTTTTCTGCCTTGTGAGCAAAGGATATAAAGTTCCTTCTACAACAATCATCTCCGAATTTTTCAGTTCATTGATTATTTCCGATGCATACGCATCTCCTTTCGACAAAATGCTGAGGATACAATATTCAAGTATTCCTTTGCGCATCTGTGCTTTTATATTATCTACGTTTACTGGTTCCATGTGTTATTTTTTTGTTACAAGTTTGGAGCCAAGATACAATGCAAATCTGCATGCTTTGGCTTGTCTATTATTTGCCGAACGTTGATGAGTATTTTCTGATATTCTCGGCGGTCACAGGAATACCTCTCATCTGTAGTTTTTGAGAAATGGTGATAGCTTCCGGCACAGCAATCCATAATATGATGTATAACCAGAATCCTGTGCTATAACATACTACCGCTACCAGAAAAAGTACTCTGACAAGTGTTACATCTACATTGAAATAAGCTGCTACGCCACTGCATATACCCGCTATTTTTTTGTCATCCACATCGCGATACAATCTTTTATTTAAAGTGGCAGATTCGAATGGAGGAGTGTTTCCCGTGTTCTCACTTTTTCCACGAGGCATTTCATCCACTTCGCCGAGACATTCTATCACTTTGTCTACTAGTGCTTCTCCAATCACCTGGTTGGAGTTTTTGAGCTCTTTCTGAAAAATCTCAGCAACACGCAATTCTATATCTTCCATCACTTCTTTCACATCTTCGGGATTTGAAATTGTGGCTTCGAATTTCGACAGATATGTTTTCAGCCTGATGAAAGCGTCATCTTCCATTGCGAAATTTGTTCCGCCAATGTTTATGTCTATCACTTTTTTCATAAAATATTATTTTTTAATTGTTATTGTTATTGTTATACAATGAATTTGGTAATGCAAATATATGTATAATATTTGGTACTATGCAATACATAATACTATAAAAATATCAATTATTTTTGAATATTTTTTTAAAGTTCTGTAAATAAGGTGATTGTGTTTATGTTAAAAATATATTTAATTAAATAGCTGCATAAAAAAAAACAGCAACACCTAGATTTATACATCAAGTGTTGCTGTTCGTGTATAGAACAAAAATACCTTTGAATGCCTAGAAAGCAATATTTACACCAACAAGGAATTGGCTCATGTCAAGGTTTAGTCCGAATGAGTTAGTTGTTACACTATATTTTGAGGCTATGGGATTAAGGTCATTATCAAATACATATTCAGGTTCATCGTCTTTTCTGTTTTGATAGCCTAAGAAACCGAATTTTCCGGTTATAGATACATTGTCCGAAACACTAATCGCTATTCCGGGGCGAAAACCTATTTCAAGGATGTTACTTTTTAGGTCATTTGTTTTGTCTTTGCCGCTTGTATAGCTAACTCCACCATCAACATACAATCCACCGATGCTTCCTTTCAGGAAAGTGTAGCGGACAAACGGTGCAATTGTGTATGCATTGTAATCAATAGAATATGGCACATAAGTTGCGCTGGAAAAAATATCCTGATTGCCTTCAGTGTGTGTGTATCCGACTTGCAGCCCTACACCTATATTTTCATTCAAGACATATCCAAATTCAGGTAACACTTTGTATGAAGTTTGGCTACCATCAGTATCTTTCGTTTTGCTGGAAACAAAGCCCAGATTGCCACCAACCCAAAAGTGACCTACATCCTGAGCATTTATAGTCATTATGCTTAATGCTAAGGCGAGTGTAAAAAATAATTTTTTCATAAATGTTTCTATTTAATAATTTATTAATTAAAAGAATGTGCTTAATAATGCATTTCAGAGAAGAAATATAACTCCTCATGTCTTTATATATACTAAAATAATAAAGAAAACTGAAAACTTAGCTCTGTTTTTTGTATTTAAAGATTCCTCAAAAATAGGAAATATGATTATTTCAGCAATAAATAAGACTGAATATTTTGTCTGGTGACAATATTTCGTTCGCTACTTCAAGAAGGTCATTCTGAGTGACATTATTTATTCTGGCTGCTGTTTCTTCAAAGCTATCGAAGTGATTATGGTGCAGATAGCTCTTTCCTAGTGCCAGCACCACATTTTCGTTGTTGTCGCTGCTGATTCCTATTTGCCCCAGAAGTTGTTTCTTTGCTGCACTCAATTGTGTATCAGTTAATTTTATGTTTCGGATTGTCTCCAGTTCTTTGTTCACCAGCTTCAAACATTTTTCCAAATTTCGTTTATCTGATCCGAAATAGATGGAAAAGATACCTGTATCTGAGTATGATGTCATGTTTGATTCCACATTATATACATATCCCTTTTTTTCACGCAATGATAAATTGAGACGGCTGTTCATACACGGACCTCCCAATATATTATTCAGCAAATACAGCACACTTCTCTTTTGATGATGAAAATCGTATGAACGACTCCCCAAAACGGCATGCACCTGACTTGTTTCTTTTGTTTCTCTGATACGTTGTGGAACAATAGGCTGACTCAACGGTATTGAACGCATGGTCATAGTTTTACCTGGCTTGTTCCCGGTGAAAAACTTTTCGGCAGTCTTTACGATTTTCTCAAAATTAGTGTTTCCCATTGAGAAAAAAACCATGTTGCCGGCTTTGTAATATTGTTCAAAAAACTGTTTTGCGTTTGCTGTATCAAATATTTTCAGAGATTCTTCCGATCCCAGAATATTATGTCCGAGTTGGGTGTTACTGAATAGCAGATTTTCGAATTCATCGAAAATGAGTTCTGAAGGATTGTCTTCATAGGAATGTATTTCGTCGATGATCACGTCTACTTCCTTGTCTATTTCTGCTTGTGGAAAATCAGAATTCAATATCATATCTGCCATGAGTTCAAAGGCGCGGTCAAAATCGTTTTCAAGAAAAATAGAATACAATACGGTTTCTTCTTTGTTGGTGTAGGCATTTAGCTCACCACCAACACTTTCTATACGGTTTATTATATGGCGCGATGTCCGTTTCTTTGTACCTTTAAACAGCATATGCTCAATGAAATGTGCCATCCCAAACTGATCGTCGCTTTCGTCACGGGTTCCCACTTCGATGATGAATCCGGCATAAGATACATTGCTTATGCTGGGCTTATGCACAATGCGTAGGCCACAAGGCAGTGTATGTGAAAAATAATTTGTCATATTTTCTTATTCATATAAAATAATCTTTCCTGCGGTTCTAGTTTTTCTATCGAATAGCGCAGCATTGTACGCGGCATTCGTGGTGAATGTGCGTCCAGAAAGGCAATAAGCGTATCTCTGTCGTGTTTGCCAACTTCGCGCAGCATCCAACCTGTAGCTTTATGCATGAGATCATGCTTGTGTTCGAGATAAATCTCGGATAACCTTAAGGTGTCGACAAAATCATTTTTTTTGATGAAAGCAAAAGTGGCTATAATTGCTATACGCTGATCCCACAGCAAACCGCTTTGAGCTAGTTTGTAGAGGATACTACGATCTTTTTTGTCGACAAGATATTCTCCGATTATGTCTTTGCTGCTGAGATCTACCAGATCCCAATTGTTGATGCGGGTTGTATGCGACAAGTAGAAGTTGCATATCTTCTTTCGCTCTTCTTCTGTTGCTTTCTTAAATTGTTCGACCAGAATGAGTAATGCGCACATTCTGCATTCGTGGTATTCGTTGTTGAGCAATTGCTCTACTTCATCCAAATCTGTGTTTTTGTTTGCTTTAGCTATTTTGCGAATGTCGGGAACCACCACTCCCAGAAATTTATCCCCTTCGCCATATTGTCCTTTTCCAGTTTTGAAAAAGTAGGGGAGGAAATCTTTTTTTTCCGCATTGGAATGTTGGTTTAACTGATCTTCAATATCTGTTGCATTCATTGCTGTATGTTTCTTGGTAATGGAAAGACAAAGATGCTCATAAATGTTGATATATTGGTTTTGTCGTTTTAATATATTTTTCTCGAATCGGGGACGAAAAAGAAAAAGGTTGTCAGTGAAAACCGCTGACAACCTTTTTTATATTCTGGTAACTGTGAGAGCAAATGAATCGTTCTGGCTACTTACTACTTATTTGTTGTTTATTTTCTCTTTTTCTTTCTCAGCTTTTTCCTGAGCTTTTTTAGCAGCCTCATCAGCTTTTTCCTGAGCTTTAGCTTTTTCCTTTGCTACTTTAGCATCTGCTTCTTCCTGTGCCTTACGGGCTTTTTCATCCGCTTTAGCTTGCTCTTTTGCTCTTTTATCCGCTACTTTGGCATCCGCCTTTTCTTGTGCTTCTTTGATTTTATCATCCGCTTTAGCTTGAGCTTTTGCAACTTTTGCTGCTTTTTCAGCGGCTTCTTTATCTGCCTTGGCCTTTTCTTTTGCAGCTTGTTTTGCTGCCTTTGCAGCTTCCTTGTCTGCTTTAGCTTTTGCCTCAGCAGCTTCTTTTGCTGCTTGCTTCTCCGCTTTCTCTTGAGCCTTCAATTGCTCTTTCTCTACTTTTTCTTGCGCTTTTTTAGCAGCTTTTTCTTGTGCTTCTTGTGCCTTTCGTTCTGCTTTTTCAGCCTTTTCTCTAGCTTGGGTTTCTTTTTTCAGAGCTTCTTTGTTTGCCTTCTCCTGAGCTTTTTGTTGAGCATCGGCTAGTTTTTGTTCGGCTTTCTTTTCTGCTCTGATTTGTGCTGCAGCTGCTTTTTGTTCGGCATCTTGCTTTTCTTTCTGAATTTGTTCTTGTTTTCTGAGAGCTTCACGATCAGCGATGACTTTGTCTTCAGCAATTTTCTTTTGTTCGTTTTCTTTCTGGGTCTGAATTTCGTCAATTGTTTTCTGATCAATGATAATCGGAGAAACTGTGATAACCGTGTCTTTTGCTATTGTGTCGGCAACGATTGTGTCTGCTGCAGTTGACTGAACCACTACATTATTTTGACTAATGGCTTCATTGGCGACAAGCAGTAGAGCGAAAGATGATATTCCGATAACTATAATTTTCTTCATAATTAAGTGCTTTGTTTGTGTTAACTATAATATATAAATATGGTTCGTTTTGCGACAAATTATACCCTGCAAGTCAATGGGTACATTGCTTGTTCATTTTTATTGCAGGAGTCTTTTGTTTATGTTTGTTTGACTACTTACTTATTCGATTGGTGTGCCTTCGTCACTCTTTATTTTTTGTATGTTCGCAGAAGATTTTGCTTTTGCTTTTGCAACTTCCTTATCGGCTTTTTCTTGTGCTTGCCGTGCTTTTTGATCTGCTTGTTGTTGCACTTTCACTTTTTCTTTAGCTGCTTTTTTGTCGGCATCTTCCTGTGCTTTCTTCGCTACCTTATCTGCTTTCTCCTGCGCTTTGCTTTGTTCTTTAGTTATTTTATCCTGTGCCTCTTTATTTGCTTTATTCTGTACTTCTGTCATTTTTTTTGTAGCGTCGTCTTGCACTTTAGCTTTGTCTTTCTCCACTTTTTCCTGTGCTTTTGCTGTCGCTTGTGCTTCTTTTTCCTTTTCTTTTCTTATTTTATCAACAGCTTTTTGGTTCAACAAAATAGCTGTATCTGTAACAAAGACTGCCTGATCTGTTACCGCAGATTGGGCTGAAGCGTAATTGGCCATGAATAAAAAACATACAGACAGGCCACCTGCAATGATATACTTTTTCATAAATCTATTTCTTTTGAGTGTAAATATTATATTTGCTTAATAAACAATTCCGTTAATAATTTTGTTCGTAATATGATTGCTTATTTTCACATTTCAAATATACATAAATGTGATATATATAGAGACTATTTTCGTTTAAATACGTTGCGTTTTTATACAATATTTAACCTGAGATATATTTTTGGTTGGATATTAAATATATACTTTTGCAGTTGCATATGCAACTATGTAAAAAATGTGGTTATTGATTAATTCGCAAATATGAAGAAAAAATATTTTGCTATTGCTTTCTCTCTCGTCATAACAGCAAACTTACCTTTTGTTCATGGGCAAAAAGCGTTGAGTTTGGATGACTGTCGCCGTTTGGCGATAGAAAATAACAGAAATCTTAAAATTGCAACCGAACAGGAGCGTGTTGCATACTATCAGAAAAAAGAGGCGTTTTCAAAGTATCTGCCCGAATTTTCGGCAATGGGTGCTTATGTACGTTTGCAGCATACGATGAATCTGTTTCCGGAATCTGTGACTTTGCCACCTATCGGATCATTACCCTCGATCACATTGCCTATTCCAGAAGATTTGGGCGAAATTGATGTGCGCAATATTTATGTAGGAAGTCTGTCATTGACACAACCGTTGTTTATGGGTGGGCGCATCGTTGCATATAACGATATACGGAAAAATGCCGAATTGCTTGCAAAAGCGCAAAAAGATTCCAAATTACAGGATGTTATCTCCGATTTGGATGCAGCATATTGGCAGGTGATTTCTCTGTCATGGAAGCAGGTTTTGGCCAAATCATATACAGATTTGTTGAAAAAAATGGATTCCGATGTGGATGTTATGGTCAAAGAAGGTGTTGCTACAAAAGCTGACTATCTGACCGTGAATGTGAAACTGAATGAAGCCGAAATGGCATTGACTAAAGTGGAGAACGGTTTGAGCCTTTCTCGGATGCTACTGAACCAAATGTGTGGTTTGGACATTAGTGAATCAAATAAGCTAGTAGATGAAAATCGAGAAATAGCGGTGGATGAATCCGCAGAACCTACTGTCCTGAATATGGAGGAAGCACTGAATAACAGACCTGAGATACAGAGCCTGCAACTTGCTACCAAGATATATAAGGGTAAAGAAAAAGTTGCATTGGCCGAATTTTTGCCTCAAGCAGGGCTTAGGCTTGGTTACACATGGACGAATCCGAATTTTGAACGGGGTTTTGAAAAAAAAATCAGTGGAGGCTGGAATGCTGCATTGTTTGTGAAAGTCCCATTTAGTTTTGGTAGTGGCCCTAATCTGAATGCAGCAAAAGCTGAAACCATAATCAGCCAGTTACAGTTGGAAGATGCAAAACAAAAGATAGAATTGCAAGTGAACCAATCGACATATAAACTGAATGAGGCTACAAAAAAATTGGGTGCTACCAAAAAGAATATGGATAAAGCTGACGAAAACCTGCGTTATGCAACAGCCGGATTTGAAGAAGGTGTTATCACTGCTTCTGATGTGTTAGCGGCACATACAGCTTGGTTACAGGCTCATTCCGAGGTGATAGATGCCAGCATAGATATAAAGCTTTGTAACGTATATCTTAATAAGGCAATGGGTAGAACATTGTATCAGGAAGAAAAAGAAAATAAGTAAAAAAATAAACAATAAGTCATGGCTACAGAATCTAATAAATCGAAATCAAAACTTGTTCCAATATTGGTTTTCGCAGCAATAATAGTCGGTGTTGCATTGTACGGATTGCTTTTTCTCAATCAGGAAGATAACACTATACAAGGCGAGGCCGAAGTGACGGAAGTACGCATTTCAAGTAAAGTGCCGGGGCGTGTTGCTGCTTTTCTGGTAAAAGAAGGCGATCATGTGAAAAAAGGTGACACACTTGCTGTTTTGAGTGCTCCTGATGTTGAAGCGAAGCTATCGCAAGCTGCTGCTGCAGAGCAGGGAGCTGCTGCACAGAACGAAAAAGCGATTCGTGGCACACGCCAAGAGCAGGTGCAGGGAGCTTTTGAGATGTGGCAAAAAGCCAAAGTGGGAGTAGACATTGCTAAGAAGTCGTACAATAGAGTCCAGAATCTGTATGACAAAGGTGTTGCTACTGCTCAGAAAAGAGACGAAGCCGAAGCCAACTATAATGCTTCATTGGCAACCGAAAAAGCTGCGCGGTCACAATATGACATGGCTTTGAATGGAGCTCAGCGTGAAGATAAAATGGCGGCACAAGCCATGTTAGAGAGAGCAAAAGGTGCTGTTGCAGAAGTTGGTTCATATATCAATGAAACATACCTCATTTCGCCTGCTGATGGTGAAATTTCTCAGATTTTCCCGAATGAGGGAGAACTTGTTGGTTCGGGTGCTCCGGTTATGAATGTGATGAAGATAGACGAAAAATGGGGTGCTTTCAACGTCAGGGAAGACCGTTTACAAAAATTCAAAATGAACCAGACCATAAAAGCTTTTTCTCCGGCTTTGGGAAAAGATGTCAATTTGAAGGTATATTATATCAAAGATTTGGGTTCGTATGCAGCTTGGAAAGCCACGAAGACCACAGGGGGATATGATAAGAAGACATTTGAGGTACGCGCCCGTTTTGAAGAAAACCAGCCTGATGTGAGGCCGGGAATGTCTTTGATTATTAAGGAATAAATATAAACAAATGATTTCAGAAAACGGAATCTGGGCTATTGCAAGACGTGAGTTTAGACGCATATGTTCTTCCAAGATATGTATCTGGGGGATGATGGTGGTGCCCTTGATCTCAATGTTGATATTGACCTATATGATGCATGATGGGCTTCCTAACAAGATTCCCATTGCTGTGGTTGATATGGATAATACAACGACGTCCAGAGCATTGATCCGCCAATTGGATGCTTTTCCGAAAACAGATATAAAATTTAAGAGTTTATCTTTCCGCGAAGCCCGGGAGAAGATGGAGCGTGCAGAAGTGTATGCCGTATTGACTATTCCGAAAGATTTTTCACGTGATGCTATTTCCGGTGCTCAGCCGAAACTGGTGTTCTATACGAACAATGCTTTTCTTATTTCCGGATCGCTGCTTTTTCAGGATTTGAAAACAGTCTGTGTGCTGGCATCCGCATCAGTAGGACTGAAAACCGCAGAGGCAAAGGGTATAACGCAAGGTCAGATAATGCCTGTTCTTCAACCCATTGTTGTTGAGTCTCATCCGTTATCTAATCCTTATCTTAACTATTCCTTGTATCTGAATAATGTGTTATTGCCTGGAGTACTCCAGTTGGTCATTCTACTGTTCACTATATCCAGTTTCGGGAGTGAGGTGAAATCCGGTTCGGGACGTATGCTTGTGGAAATGGGTAACAATTCATCAATAAAAATAATTATAGGAAAATTGCTTCCTTATACATTTTTTTATCTGATATTGGCACTTTTGTTTATGTCTGTACTGTATGGATATAATGGTTTTCCGATGAAAAATGGTTTTTTTCCGATGTTTCTGAATTATGTTTGTCTGATCGTTTCATCGCAGGCATTGGCTATTATCCTGTTAGGCGTGTTTCCTAACTATCGGTTTGCATTGAGTGCCTCAAGTCTATTAGGTATTTTGGGCTTTTCGATGTCGGGAGTCTCTTTTCCCGTATTGTCGATGAATCCAATGCTCCAAGGTTTGAGCAATATCTTCCCAATTAGGCATTTCTTTTTGGTCTATGTGGATCAGAGTTTGAACGGTTTGTCCATAGGATATTCTGCATATCACTATGCAGCGATGTTGTTCTTTGTTTTTTTATCTTTTTTCTTTTATGGAAGAATCAAAAACTTCCTGTTTGAAAATAAATATGAGGAATAGGCGATGACAAAGTTTCTGATAGATATATATTACGTTTGGAAAAATGAATTGAAAATTGTCTTTAAAGATCCGGCAATCATTCTCCTGTTTTTTATTGTACCGTTTGCATATCCGTTGTTGTATGCTTTTATCTATAACAATGAAGTGGTGCACGAAGTGAAGATGGTGGCTGTAGACGATTCTCATTCGTCCCTAGCTCGCGAGTTTATCCGAAAAGTAGACGGATCACCTGATGTCAAAATTGTTGCAACAGTTGCCAATATGCAGGAAGCTATAGATATGCAGAAAAAGAATGAAGCATATGGCATTCTTTACATTCCTTCCGATTTTAGCCACAAAATAGGTAGAACACAGCAGACTCAGGTCAATGTATACTCCAATATGGTGAGTATGTTGTATTATAAATCGTTTCTCATGGCTGCAACGGAGGTCAGTCTGGATATGGGAGCGGACATTCGTGTTGCAGAAATGGGACACGGAACCCAAGCTCAGGACGAGGCTGTCATGCAGGCGGTAAGTTATGAATGGGTGCCGCTATACAATACTCAGAATGGTTTTGCAAGCTTTCTTATACCTGCTGTTCTGATCTTGATCTTGCAACAGACGTTGGTCTTAGGTGTGGGCACCTTGGTTGGTACACACAACGATCATAAGACGTTTTCTGTGGCATCACTCAGCTATTACGGAAAAAACATCAATGCCGCAAAATTGACATTGGGCAAAGGTTTTTGTTATTCATCCCTCTACATTGTAATATCGGTTTGGGTGTTGAAGATAGTTCCCTATATCTTCCGTCTGCCACAGATTGGCAACATCTGGACAATTATGGCTTTCATTGTGCCGTTTTTGCTGGCTGCGACGTTTTTTGCAATGACCATATCTTATTTCATATCGCAACGCGAATTTGCGATGCCTATATTTGTCTTTTCAAGCGTTATTTTGCTCTTTCTTTCGGGTATCTCATGGCCGTGGACAGCGATGCCTGCTGCACTGAAATCAATAGCTTACATCTTTCCGTCAACTCCAGGCATTCATGCTTTTGTGAAAACCAATACAATGGGAGCAGATCTGGCAGATATCAGATTTGAATTTATTATGCTTTGGCTTCAGGTGATATTTTATTTTTGTACTGCTACAGCAATGTATTATTGGTGGATACGAAACTATGATCCCCGGTTTAAGGGTAAGGTTGCGGATAGAGCTTGACAAAGGACAACCTCTATATACTCTTTTTTCGATTTGATAGAACTTTTTACAGTCTTTGACGGATCATTTTAACTAATTTAGGTAAGGAACCGAGAGTTGGTAAAATAGGCAAACGCAGCAATTTGAAATAACTCTTTTCTCTTTTGCAGATAAATATCCATCGAAAGAGAATTGTTGCCGAAAAAGAATCCCTGTCGAACGCCTGCATTTCATTGTTAGCTTTGGCGAGTTTGCTTAACCAAGCTCTCAATTGCTTAAAATAATTTTCAAATTTATTTCCGATAGCTTTGGTTTCTCTGACCGAATAATGAAGCCTGAGTTCTGTTGTGGTGGGCACGACAGAAAGATATGCTAACTCTCTGATGTAGATTTGTTGTACACAATTTTCCATCAAAGAGTCTTTTGTTTGGGTGATATTGGTTGTGTGCCAGCGGTATTCTGTGAGATACAATGGGATGTTTCTGAGCTTATATTTATGAGAAAGTCTTGCAAACAGTTCATAGTCTTCAGCCAATGGATAATCTATTCTATAGGGATCGGATAAAAGTACATGCCGACGGATGGTGATACTCGATTGAATGAATGTGTTTGCAAACAAAAGTCCGCAAATTATTTCTTCATTTTGAGACGGAAGTTTAATATTTTTTTGTTCTTTTCCCTCGCCGTTAATCATTATTCCCCAACTGCCACAAAGAGCATAGTCCGGATTGTGATCGAGAAATTTGACCTGCTGTTTCAACCTGTCTGGCATTGATAGGTCATCACTATCGAGAAAAGCAATGTATTCGGCGGTTGCCAATTCAATCAGAAAATTGCGCGTAAAAGTTAGACCTTTGTTCTTATCGTTTTTATAGTATCTTATCCTACGGTCACTCTGTGATTTTATTATTTGTTCGCTGTTGTCGGTCGATCCGTCATTGACAATAATGAGCTCCCAATCGGGAAATGTCTGATTGATGATGCTGCCGATGGCTTCGCTCAGAAACTTTTCAGCATTGTAGACTGGCATTAGGACTGAAACTTTAGGCATAATTTTCGTTTTTCAGTTCTTGAACAAGTTTTTCAATTCATAGGCGCACTGCGAAGTGTAATGTTTATCCAGTATCTGACCATAGAGTTCAATATCGGCTTCTTCGTGCATATATTTTTCTATTCTCGATTTAAATTCGGTGTATGAATTTATGGAAGGACAGATTTTGTCCAAACCGAAATAGCGTGTTTCTTCAGTATCGGGATAGATGGCGACAATTTGATTCTGACACGAAAGCATTTCCAGATAACGGGGTGTGACTGGGTTGAATCCTTTGGTTTTGTTTGCATCGGATACTCCGGGAGTGGTGTAAAAAGATATTTTTCCATCTTTTAAAAATTGAAGATAACTTTCTCTGGAACTGAAATCGACATTTATTTTGCCTTTTTTATTGGAATAATATTCATAAATGTTGTCGTTGTTATTGTTAGGAACGATCCGGCAAGAAATGTATTCAAAAGAAGGATTTTCTTTCACATACTGTTCCATATAGGAATGGAGTTCCGGATTGGGTCTGCCAGCTGCAACTGCGTCGTATTTTTTCTTATATCTCACATTTTCTTTGTTTCTGTATCTGTCCGAGAGGCTTAGAGGAAGGAAATGCAGGTTTAACGGGCAGTTTTTTGATTTGAGATAGTTATAGACTTCGAGACTAGAGATGAGGACAAGCGGACAATATTTGTATTTTCTGTATATGGCAGGTAAATCTTTTTCAGTGAAAAATGAATCTATGATATATGGCACAAGTTTTCTCTTTTTGAAAGGACTGAAATGCAAGGCATTGTTAATGTTCATCTGAAAGTATAAATATAAACCGTTGTTGGGAACAGATGATCTTGTGATCTTGAAAAAAGGCAGATATAAATAGTTCAGTAGAGAAAACCAATTGCGGATGATGTAGTTACGAAACACATCATTCACGCCCTTTTTCATATCCAATAGCGGTGATTCTAAAATCTCGGCAAACACATCTTCCCACTCATACACTATTTGCCAATAGGTCTGAGGGTTTAATTTCCTTTTCGAGATAATGCCTTTTATAGTCATCCTTTTCTGCTTTGTTTTTTTGAATTATTGTTTGCCTAAGATCAGGATTTGATGTTTTCCGTTTTTCTGATGATCTCATCTATCAGGTCGTCATAGGGGATGATATTGTCTTTCCAATGCGACGCATTCACACTGTGGAACCATTCACGATTGTCGATGAATTCTACTTCGGCACTATTGTCGTATCCCAGATCTTTTAATGTCAGCTTTTCGAAAGAAGCGATCCGGGCCGCATTTAGGTCTATCTTTGAATAAAAGTTTTTGTATAAAGCTCCGCCTGTGTCCAGATAGATTCCGTCGTGGATACTGGGCATATAATTGACTTTAGTCTTTGAGACGTAATCGTATCGGAAAAATAACATTCCCGGCCACAAGAACCATTCTTTGTGATTCAGTCCTCGTTTATAGCCATAATAACCTTGCGGTTGAATTTTGTTTTCCAATATGATCGGACGAGTTGGATAAATATCATGATCCAATGTTCCGAAAAATCTTGGTTTGCGCTTGTCTATGTAATTGTAGTAAATCCAATTGAGGGCAATACCATGCGAATAGCTTCCCAGATTGCGCATAAATTTCTGCTTTGGCCTGGGCAACCGCACATAGCCGATATTTTCTTGTTCGCACAATTGTCTGATGGCAAGTTGCTTTTCTTCGTCATTCGAATTATCTGCTACAACAAAGGTATATGATTTGTCTTGAATGTATTTCTTGAGATAATGAATTTGCAATTTGATAACATGCTCGTTGTTGAAAGCTACCGTTACAATGTCTATCTGGTCATTGTCTGCTTCGAGCGGTCGATTGTCACAGTTAGAATGAATACATTCCTTGAATGGTGTATTTATGATTTCATTCGCAACACGATATACTGCTTTCAGAAAGAAAAATCTTTTAAATCCTATTGTATTATCGTTTGGTTTGAGCTTCATTGTTCTTTTTTTGGTTTGAAAACTGTTTTTATTTCGCGCACGACTTTCGATCCAAGCATATATGTTATGCCAACATATAACACACTAACAACGACGATCTGAGATATTAGCAAGAGCCATAGATTCTCGATGTAGAATTCAGGTAAAAATCCGACTGTAATCGACAGAACCGCAATGGCGAGATAAGGCAGAATATCGCGCAGATATTCTTTCAGCTTGTATCCGATGAGCCAATTGCACAGCCATGAATTGATAATGTAAGCTACCGCATTGGATGCGACAATTCCGGCAACAATTTGATATAAACTCCATTTGAAATAGACTCCGACAAACAATATAGCAAAAATGAGACCTGTATAGATCAGTTCGGTCTAGAGT
>JBKECE010000101.1:0-9823 GCA_047974325.1 Dysgonomonas sp.
AAGGTCGGGGTATGGCTTTTTCGGAAGTTCGTGAATACCAATACGGCGACGACATTCGCGACATTGATTGGAATGTGACCGCGCGCTACAACAAACCATACATCAAAGTTTTTGAAGAAGAACGCGAACTCACTGTTATGCTCATGATAGACGTGTCAGGCAGTCTCGATTTTGGTAGTACCGAAAATTATAAACGCAACATCGTCACCGAGATAGCTGCAACACTGGCATTTTCAGCCATACAGAACAATGATAAGATAGGTGTTATATTTTTCTCCGACAGGATCGAAAAATTCATTCCTCCCAAAAAAGGAAAAAAACACATCCTCTATATCATCCGCGAACTGATCGAATTTAAAGCAGAAAGCAACAAAACCGACATCGGGATGGCTCTCAAATACCTGACCAATGTCATAAAAAAACGATGCACCACATTCATCATATCCGATTTCATGGCTTCGCCCGACTTTGAGAAAGCAATGGTCATAGCCAACAAAAAGCACGACTTGGTTGCTTTGCAGATCTATGATAGACTGGAAACGTTGTTGCCGGCAGTGGGTCTGATGAAAGTTATTGATGCCGAAACCGACAAAGAATTTTGGATAGACTCATCATCGCGCAGCACGAGAGAAACCTATGAGCGTTATTTTGAGAAACAATTATATTATGCTCAATATTCTTTCACAAAAAGCAAAGTAGACAATGTGCTGATGAGCACCAGTGACGATTATGTAAAAGCGTTGCTAATGCTTTTCAAAAAAAGGAATTAGTGGAATCAGTAAAGAATCATTTAAGTTATACAGAGAGAAATAAAACATTATGCTCCTCTGCTTATAAAACAAGGAGAGATTAGGTCTATGCTTAGAGATAAAAGAATTTTCATATTATTGCTTTCCGTTTTTGTGTCCGGCTGTTTGTCGATCCATGCCCAAAAAACTTCGGTAAGTGCAACCATCAATCCAGCACGGATATTAATAGGAGAACAAGCAACCATCACACTCGAAATAAAAACGCCGAAAGGAAAAACCGTTTTTTTACCCGAATACAATTATACTGACACCCTGATCAAAGGTATTGAAGTTCTGGCTACATTGAAACCGGACACAGCCATTGCCAACAATGTGACGACAATCACACAGCGATATACGGTCACATCGTTCGACTCGGCACAATATACTATACCTTATATCCGTGTGATTGACAACGAAGATACCATCAAATCGAACAGTTTGGAATTGAAGGTGACATCGCCCGTACTATCAGACTCCACATTGGCATATCTGAAAAAACTAGATGCCAAAGAAACAGATTCTATCGACTTTGATGCTTTGCAGATCAATGATATAAAAGATATACAGAGCCCACCTTTTGTTGCGCAAGATTATCTGAAAGAGTGGGTCCAAAGCAATCCGTTTCTTTTTGCTATTATCCTCACACTTATCTTATTGCTCATCGCAACACTCATTGTCCTGATCTTGTTTTTGCGCAAGAAGAAAAAAGGTTACTTCTTCAAACCTCAGATCATACTGCCTCCGCACGTCATTGCACTGAATGCGTTAGATAAAATAAAATCAGAACATCTGTGTGAACAAGGTAAAGAAAAAGAATATTACACGGAGTTGGCCGAAATTGTTCGCACCTACATAGACAAACGTTATCATATCAGAGCTTTGGAACAAACTTCAGACGAAACCATTGAAGCGGTGCACAACTATATAGAGGATGATCCGGTTCTGAACAATCTGCAACAAATACTCAAACTGTCCGATCTGGTGAAATTTGCAAAATACAGATCGACACAGGACGAAAATGATTTGAGTCTGATGAATGCTTATTTCTTCATCAACCGGACAAAAGTAGAGATGGAACAGCCCGACATAAAAGAAAATGAAACCATCAAAACAGCACCAGAAAACGAGTCTCAACAGAAAATAACTGAAGAGGAGGACTCGGAGAACAAAAACAGTGATGAAGAAGCCTGAAAAAATTTAAATTAAGATGGAATTTGCTAATCCTAAATATTTGTACTTATTGCTTTTGCTTATACCTCTGATCGCATGGTATATAGTGAAGATCAGCCGTATGCAGGCAAATTTTAAATTGTCGTCCACCAATGCTTTTGAGAAAGTCTCCGCATCGTGGCGTGTCAAGATGAGGCATCTGCCATTTGTGCTGAGACTGATATCTATCGGTTTGATAATTATAGTATTGGCGCGACCTCAATCAGTGAGTTCTTTCGAAAAATCGAAATCGCAAGGAATCGATATCGTAATAACATTGGATGTATCGGGCAGTATGTTGGCTCAGGACTTCGATCCCAACCGTCTGGTTGCAGCAAAAGATGTTGCAGCCGAATTTATTGCCGCGCGCGAAAACGATAAAATAGGATTAGTCGTATTCTCCGGAGAGAGTTTCACCCAGTGTCCTCTGACCACCGACCGCCGGGTTTTGCTGAATCTGCTACGCGAAGTCAACTTTGGCATGATCGAAGATGGAACAGCGATAGGACTAGGGTTGGCAAATGCAGTCAACAGGCTGAAAGACAGTCAATCGAAATCGAAAGTCGTCATTTTGCTCACGGACGGAACCAACAACAGAGGTCAGATTGCGCCACTCACGGCTGCTGAGGTAGCAAAAGAATACGGCATCAGAGTATACACAATTGGAGTAGGCACACGCGGCCTCGCCACTTTTCCCATACCGGGAACCAATATGACAACCAAAGTGCCTGTCGACATAGATGAAAAAACATTGACAGAAATAGCTAAAATAACAGGCGGACAATATTTTAGAGCCACCGACAACAATAGCCTCAAAAGCATATATGAGCAGATTGATTCAATGGAAAAATACCTGATCAGCGTTAGTCAGGTGACACGCCGCAAAGAACTCTTTTTCCCATTTGCCCTTCTGGCTCTGGGGCTCATCGTATCTGAACTGATATTGCGCCGGACTGTATTTAGAACAATTCCGTAACAGAAAAAACAAGATGTGACATGTTTCAATTTGCACAACCCATATACCTGCTCTTATTACTAATATTACCTGTTTTAGTAATTATATTCATATTTCTCAACATCAGAAAAAAGAAAGATGTGGAGAAACTCGGCAATCTGAAAACAATGAAAAGCCTGATGAGCGAACTATCACTGAAACGTTCTTACCTGAAGTTTTGGATCACATTTGCCATCATAACTCTCGCGATCTTGATGATTGCCCGTCCTCAGTTCGGCTCAAAAGTTGAGAAAATCGAAAAGTCAGGAATCGAATTAGTTATCGCCATAGACGTTTCCAACTCAATGATGGCGCGTGACGTTGACCCCAATCGTCTGGCTAAAGCCAAGCAAATAATGAACCGGATCATCAGCGAACGCAAAAACGACAAAGTTGCAATCGTTGTGTTTGCCGGCGAAGCATTCGTACAGATGCCGATGACCACCGATTCGCAATCGGCAAAACTGTTTCTCGACAACATAGATCCATCATTAGTTCCTGTTCAGGGCACAGCCATAGGCTCGGCTCTCGAACTGTCCATGAGATGTTTTTCAAATGATACGGATGCCGATAAATCTATCGTACTGATCACAGATGGAGAAAATCATGAAGGCAATGGTGTTGAACTGGCAGCTCAGGCCGCATCTCAAGGAATCCAAGTGAATGTAATTGGAGTTGGATCAGCTGCTGGAGCTGGAGTACCCGATTCTGACAACAGTAACGAGTATAAAAAAGACAGTAACGGCAACCCTGTGGTATCGAAGCTAAACGAACAAATGTGTCGCGAAATAGCTCAATCGGGCAAGGGTCTTTATGTGTTAGCCGATAATTCTAATAATGCATTGAAAAGTTTGCAATCAGAGTTAGAAAAACTGCAAAAGAAAAAAATAGACGGAACCACATATTCCGAATATGACGAAAAATATTATATTCTGGCTTGGATCGTGCTCGCACTACTCATCGTTGAAGTGTGCGTGTTTGACAAAAAGAACAGAATTTTCAGAAACGTAAGACTCTTTAAATGATCAGACCATCAATGAAAAGAAGCAACCTCATCATATTGTTTTTAGTCTGCACGTTGAGCGCATTTTCACAAAAAGCCGTGCGAGACTCTTTGCGTGCAGGAAATCTGGCATACAAAAACCAAATGTATAATGCAGCGGAAAGTAAATATAAATCGGCTATCATGCTCAATCCGGCCGAAGTTATGGCTATCTACAATCTTGGCAATACATATTACAGACAAAACAAATGGGATGAATCCATTGCTCAATATGAACAATATCTCTCCGTGGAAAAGAATGACGCGAAAGGGAAAAGTGCAGCCTACCACAACATGGGAAATGCGCTGCTCAGAAAAAAAGAATTGGAAAAAGCCGGCGAAGCCTATAAAAATGCTTTGCGCAACAATCCCGGTGATAATGAAACCCGCTACAATCTGGCCGTAGTGCAAAAGATGCTGGACGATCAAAATAAAAAAAACAAGGATAAGGACAAAGACAAGGACAAAAATAAAGACAAAAAAGATAAGAATAAAGATAAAAACGACCAGAATCAAAATCAGAATCAAGATCCGAAACAAAACCAAAATCAACAGCAACCCAACCAGCAAATGTCGTCTGACAATATCGAACAAATATTGAAAGCAATGGAGCAGGAAGAAAAAGCAACTCAGGCACGCGTAAAACAGGCTAAAGCTGGCGCTCAAAAAGCAAAGAATGCCGAAAACAAAAGACAAAATAAAGATTGGTAAGAGAGGATATAAGGTGAAAGCTACTATGCGAAGATTTTTTTTAACACTATCAATATTATTTCTTTGCCTGGAATATAGTTCCGCACAAAGTTTCAGGCTGACCGTTCCCAATACGGTCATTACGGGCGAAAAATTCAAAATAGTCTATACTCTCCAGAACGCCGAAGGAGAAGGTATCAGAGACCCTTATATTACAGATGGCATCAGAATAATCAGTGGCCCTAATGTATCCATGTTTAGCAGTTCGACATCTGTCAATGGAAGGCAATCCAGTTCAATGACAGAATCATTCACTTATATCGGCATCGCCGAAAAAGAAGGAACATTCAACATACCCGGCACAACAATCGTTGTAAACGGAAAAACAATCAGGTCAAACTCTGCCATAGTTAAAGTTTTGCCCCCCAACAAAGGAAGCAGCGCCCAAAGCTACAACGACCCCACGAGTCATTTAGACAGAGTGGGCAGCGACAACACATTCGTCAGAGCCGTGGTGTCTAAATCCAGAATATATGAACAAGAAGCTTTCGTGGTCTCATTCAAGGCATATTCCACATATCAGATGGCACAAGTGAAGAACATGGAATTTCCGGAGTTTGAGGGTTTCATATCCGAAGATCTGTTCATGGCATCAACATTGCAAAATGCACAAGAGAGGTACAACGGAAAAACATATTATACCGCTGAGCTTAAGAAAATAGTGTTATTTCCGCAACGTTCAGGAAAAATAACCATCCCTTCCGGAAAAGCCGACATTGTGGTCGTGGTACGTTCCGGCAGGCAGGTGCAGACGCCCTTTGGTGCACAGAATCTCTTGACCTATTCGGAACAATCGGTCATGACAACACCTCTCACCATCAACATCGAATCACTTCCAACAGACAAACCGAAAGATTTTGCCAATGCCGTAGGTTCATTTTCAGCACAAGCCAACATATCGGCAACTAATATTAAAGCGAACGATGGTGTCACTATCACTCTTAATATCAACGGAAACGGCAATCTGAAATTAATAAAAACACCGGAAATTCAGTTTCCATCCGAATTTGAGGTCTATGATCCCAAAATAACAAACAACGTGCAACCCACAGGTGCGGGCGGAGGTCTGTCCGGCAACAAGAAGATTGAATATTACTTCATTCCGCGCAGCGAAGGCAAATATGAAATACCGGCTACGACTTTCTCATACTTCAACCCATCGACCGGAAAATACAGTCAATTACAAATACCGGCATATACGCTCAATGTAGCCAAAGATCCTAATGGTGGAAAGAATAATTCGGCAACCAGCTATAATCAGAACAAAGAAAAGATCACTGATATTTGTGACATCAAATCGGGCGATTATACGTTCGTGAAAACAGAAGATTTCTTATTCGGTTCAGTTGGTTATTATCTGTGGTATATTATCCCTGCTTTGTTACTAGCAGGAAGCCTTGCATACTACCGCAAGCAACTGAAAGAAAACGCAGACATCGTGAAACTGAAAACTAAGAGAGCAAATAAAGTTGCCATCAAGCGATTGAAACTTGCCAAAACATATCTGGTTTCAAATAACAAAGAAAAATTCTATGAAGAGATATTGCGTGCTACATGGGGCTATTTGAGCGACAAGCTCTCCATTCCGGTGACAAATCTGAACAGGGAGAATATCGAACTCGAAATGGTTCGTTACGGGGCATCGCAAGAGTTGATAGATTCATTCATCTACATCTTGGACACCTGCGAGTTTGCACGTTATTCTCCGGTCGAATCACACACTGTTATGGATCAGTTCTACAACAAAGCAGTAGACGCCATACAGACAATGGAAAGTTCTCTCAGAAAGCAAATGAATTAAGTTTTTTCTTCACAAAAAGAACGAAATATACGAGACTGATATGAAAAAATATATATTGATATTGTTTGTTACATTGTTCTCCGCCTCTCATTCTGTCGCAGAGAATATTAACCAACAAGTAGAAAAATCTTATCATGACAGGGATTTTTCCACAGTGATTACACTGCTGGAAAATGAAGCAAAAAAGCAAAAAGAAAGCGGAAAAGAATCATTCCAGCTATATTACAATCTGGGTAATGCTTACTTCCGAAGCAACAATCTGGCAAAGGCAATCCTCAACTATGAAAGAGCCTTGTTGATCAAACCCAACGACAAGGAAACAAAAATAAATATAGAATTTACACAGAGCAAGATAGAAGACAAATTTGCAGAAAAAGACACTTTTATCCTAACAATTGTAGCCAATGCCATTGAGAATCTGGGCAGCACAAATATGTGGGCTACAATTTCCATCATCCTGTTTTTGATATTGGTGGCATCTCTCGCCATATTTTTCTTCACAAAACAAATTGTACTGAAAAAAGGAATGTTCTATCTGGGAATAGTATGCTTCGCATTGCTCATATTATCGAATATCTTTGCATTCAGACAAAAATCGAAAATAGAAAACAGGAATGCCGCCATTGTCATGGCTAGCCCTGTTCCCGCATACAACTCTCCGAATATTTCCGATAAAGCTGTTTTCACATTACATTCGGGTTCAAAGGTGACCATCAAAAAAGAGGATGGCGATTGGGTGCAAATAGAGATTGTCAGTGGAGAAAAAGGTTGGATAGAACGAAGCAAGATAGAAATAATCTGATCAGGAAAACAAAAATACTATTCAGAACAACAAGATGGAGCAGACCGTAGAAAATATATTGCCATATGAAAGAGATGCCTTTCTTTCTCTGAATGGTCTGCGTGCCGATTTTTGGGATTATTTCATGACCATATATAGTGGCAAGCTCATCTGGCTGCCATTGGTTTTGACAATATTAGGCGTGCTGATATATAAAACCAAATGGAAAGAAGCCCTGCTTGTTATTGCTGCATTCATCATTCTGGCTGTTTTGTGTGACCAAATTTCGGCATCAGTTATCAAACCATTTTTCATGCGGCTAAGACCATCAAGGCATCCCGATTTTGAAAACTTTGTGTTTGTTGTGGATAGTTATCGGGGTGGCAAATACGGCTTCATATCTTCACATGCAACAAACAGTTTCGGATTAGCTATCTTTTCGTCGCTCCTATTCAGATACAGACTGCTGACAATCACCGTATTTGCATGGGCTTTGGTCAACAGCTATTCAAGAATATATTTGGGTGTTCATTTCATATCAGATATCATCGGTGGGTTTTGCATCGGCATCCTGTTAGGTGTCATGGTATACTATCTCTACTTGTTTGCCAGAAAAAAAATACTCCACACCGAAAAGTCAGAACTACGGATTCCAATCTACAGTCACGAACGAGCCAATTTGATAGTTGGTACAGTCATTTCCTCCACTTTAACAATAATTATCATTAGTTTTGTGGCAGTTTCTATCTAAAAAGACTGTTTTTATCAAATGATTCATTAACTTTAAAGGCACAATATTAACCTTTAAATCCATAAAATTATGCCAAAGACTATAACATTTTCAGAGTTACGTCAGATTAAGGATAATTTACCTGACGGAAGCATCCACCGCATAGCGAAAGAGCTCAATTTATCGGTAGAAACCGTTTGGAATTATTTTGGAGGACATAGTTATGACGAAGGCCAAAGTTGCGGAATCCATATAGAGCCTGGTCCCAATGGCGGTTATGTGTTATTGGACGATCTGACCATATTAGATATGGCCAATCAAATTATAGAACAAAACAAAATTCAAGAAAATGGATAAAAATGATCTTGTAACACTGGCAATACATACCAACGAGAAAGCTCAGATACTGAAGTCTGTGCTGGAAGGCGAAGGTATAGAGGTGACGATCGATGATGTAAATCTCGATGAGCCCAGCGTATCTGCAGGTGTTAGAATCAGAATTAAAGAATCGGATTTACCTCGGGCTTTGAGTGTTGTGGAAAACAGACATTTATTCAGCTACGCAGAACCCGAAACTTATAGGACTGATGATGGAAGAAAACGTATACTGGTTCCGGTAGACTTTTCGGATTATTCACTTAAAGCATGTCGGATAGCTTTTAATCTGGCAAAAGAGCTGGATGCAAAAGTAAAAATTCTTCATGTCTATTTCAATCCATATTACCCGACGGCCTTGCCTATGGCAGAGGCTTTTGCCTATCAGGGAAAAGAAGGTGAGACTTTTCAGAATATAATTGAAAAAGTGAGATTGGACATCCAGAAACTATGCAACACGATAGATGATAAAATTGCAAAAGGTGAATTTCCGGCTATCAATTACTCGTATGTATTAAAAGAAGGGTTGCCTGACGAAGAAATTGTTGCTTTTGCGAAAGAATATCAACCCTCGCTGATCGTGATGGGAACAAGAGGAAAGGATCAGAAAGACGCCGACCTCATCGGAAGCGTCACTGCCGAAGTTATAGAAATGACCCGCATACCCGTCTTGTCCATTCCTGAAAACACGCATTTCTCATCCATGGATGAAATCAAAAATGTTGCATTCCTGACCAACTTTAGCCAACGAGATCTGATCTCGTTCGATTCCATGATGAAATTTTTCAGTAACTACGATGTAACCGTGCATTTCACTCATATCACCATAAAACGTGAAGACAAATGGGACGAAATCAAACTGGCCGGCATCAAAACCTATTTTGCCAATCAATATCCCAATCTCAAATCGGATTACACCGTCATCGAAGGTGATATACTGAAAGAGATAGATAACTTCGTAAGAAAATCGAAAATAGACATTTTGGCACTGACTACTGCAAAACGAAATATTTTTGCCCGTATGTTCAATCCCAGTATGTCCAGAAAGATGCTATTTCATACAGACACACCACTTTTGGTGCTGCGTGGATAAAAAAAATGTTAAAAACAACAGAACAAATCTATCCGTAACTTAAACCCCGGATAGATTTGTTTTTTTATATCAATCCCCACCCGACAACCCACTCATTTTTATTATCTTTGGCAAAATTTAATGTCTTCGGAATAAAATTTATCAAATTAAATACATACATAACAAATGAAAAAAACAATTCTAATGGTTATGGCAGGACTAGCTCTAGTTTCGGCAAAATGTAGCGGAGAAAAACCTCAAACACCCGAAACAATAAC
>JBKECE010000134.1:0-4219 GCA_047974325.1 Dysgonomonas sp.
ATCCTTTTGCTAAATATTTGAGAAAGCGAGTAGGGAAAAAGATTAAAATTTACATTACGTATTACTGATTGATTCTTAATCAGTAAAAAAAAGAAAAAGAGTCATATTTGAGAATGATTTACCGGAAACGAAATTATAGACATTCATTTATATCGTTACTTGTTTTGTTATTGGTCTTTAATGGTCAGTCCATTGCTCAGATTCAAGATGTAAAAGAAGCGAAAGACCTTTTGAGTAAAGGGGAAATAGCTATGTCATTGAAAATTACGAATAGTTCTATAGACAAAATACAGCATAAAAAATCTCCAATAAATAAGTCTGATTCTACTTTATTAATAAGACTATTTAATTTGTCTGGAAATGCCTATCAACAATTGGGAAATTATTCGCGGTCGTTTTCATACTATCAAAAAGGACTTGATATTGCACGTAAGATGGAATTGGACTCAGATATGGCAAATATCTATAATAACTTGTCATCTTTGTGTTATGATATGAAGGATCTGGAGCAATCTAAGACTTTTGTTGAATTGGCACTAGCATTGAATAAGAAACAAAATAATAAGAAAGATATTATAAAGAACTATAACAATCTAGGCGTTTTTTATTTTAATCAAAAAAACTATAATAAAGCACATGACTACCTATTACAAGCATTTAAGATAATACCTGATAGCGATCGGCTTGGTAAATCGTTGGTGCTTACTAATATCAGCCAGATTTATTATGATCAAAAGAAATTTGCTAAAGCATTAACGACCTTACAGCAAGCAAATTCTTTACAAAGCGAGATTCCTTTTACGATAGATATGGTTCAGACTCAATTGAACACAATAATGGCATTGGTTCAATTAGGAAAAATGAAACCTGCACAACAATTGATGCAAAAAGCTGAACAAAAAATAGAAATGATAGAGACACCTACTGTCAAATCCAATTCATACGAATACTTAGCGGATATTTGTTTTACAATGAAAGATTCCATACAGGGTTTACGTTATCTATTGGCATATCATGCGCTGAATGATTCTATAAAAAATGAAGCTGAAAACAGACTGACCAAACAACTTATACAGACGTCCGAAATGGAAAGGCTGCAATACAACAATAGCCAACTTGCGCAATCTCTCGATATAATGAAATTGGAGACACAGCGTCGCCAGTTGCTATTTGGAGGTGGATTGTTCATAGCTGTTATATGTGCATTGTTTCTGTTGATGATACTACGTCAACGAGAAAAACTGAGAAAATATGAACGTCTCGAATTTAAGAAACAAGAAAAAAACATGGTCGAAAAAATTGATTATAGAAACCGTCAACTAACGAGCTACACGATGGAGCAAGCAGCCGGAAACATTCTGATGCAGAAAGTGAAGGGCGATTTGATGATGCTTCAAAAAGAGACGAAAAACAATCAGGATGCAGAAAAAATTATCAAAGACATACAGACCGAAATCTCATCATACAACAACAAGCAATTGGGAGAAGACTTTCGTACCTATTTTGATCAGGTACATCCCAATCTATTGCTGAAACTGTCACTCACATATCCACAACTTTCAAAAAACGATCTACATATCTGTGCCTATATTCACTTAGGTTTGTCTACAAAAGAAATTGCCGCATTGACATTTCGGGAAATTAGAAGCGTGGAATCTGCCCGCAATCGTCTAAGAAAAAAACTGTCTATTCCAATTGATACTTCACTGCAGTCTTTTCTTTGGGAGTTCGCTGAGAAAGCCTAAAAACAAGATGCCGTAATAATGCAGTAGTCTATTTTAGGTATACCCACTTCAATATTACATACTTTTGCTAGCGTTTTTTAGTTAATCATTAAAGTATAAAGATTATGAAGTTTTTTTCCCTATCGAGGCATTTATTTTTGTATGTCTTCCTGTTCATCCCTTTGTGCCTAATGGCATTCGGAAATCCGACTATTCCTGTCGAGCGAAAGGTTGTGTTTAGTGAAACCTTCGATACACAAGCTGCATTTGATCAGTGGACGATTGTAGATTTGAATGGAGGAGTAACTTGGCGTTTTTTCAATAATTCGGCAACTTATCTATTAGATCCGGACAATGTTGCAGACGATTGGATTTTCTCTCCGTTTATTTCATTAGAGGCCGATTCGATCTATGAATTGTCATTTGATGCAAAGGTTATGACAAAACCTGAAAACTTTAAAGTATATGTCAGCACATCGAATGATCCGAATGATACGATACAACTCTTGGCTGACTATCCATCTTTTGTTTCGTCCATGAATGGGAAAAAAACTCTGAGAATTAAAGTTCCGACAACCGGATCATACAAGATTGCTTTCTATGAGTATAGCGAACCCAATATGCATCGAATAGAGATAGACAATGTTGAAGTTGCAACCATTGGTTCTAAATCGGCTCCAGAAAAAGTTACAGACCTAACACTTAGGGCAGACTCCAATGGTGCTTTGACAGACACAATCCGCTTCAAAGCTCCGGTAGTCTCGCTGAATGGTGAAACTCTAAGCGATATTTCTTCAATAAAAATTTATCGTAATCAGGATTCAGGAGCTCAACAAACATTTTCAAGCCCAGCTTTGGGTAGCGAACTTTCATGGATTGATACTAATCCTTTGCAAGGTGTAAATACCTATTATGTATTTGCCGAGAATGCTTCAGGAATGGGGGTTGTAGATTCTGTTAGTGTGTATGTAGGAAGTGATGTCCCTGTTGCTGTCAGCAATGTGAAAGCCTCTCTTCAGACTGATTTTTCAGTGAAAGTTGAATGGCCTGCGGTAACAACTACCGCCAATGGTGGATATCTTGACGAGGGTTCGTTGAGATACATCGTCTATCGGAACGGAGACTCTATCGACATCACTGTCAATACAACTTATGTTGATGCTACTCCAGTAGTCTCAGGGCAAGACTTGGTTGCATATGAAGTGGAAGTGCTTACATCGCAGGGTTCTGCCAACAAGACCTCTTCCAATCAATTAATAGCCGGAACACCGATTACTGATACATATGTGGAATCGTTCTCTAACGGAGCTTTTCAGGAATATAAATGGGCTTCGCAAACTTCAGATGGAAATCTGGAATGGGCTCCTTCACAAAATGATGATGATGACGAAGTGGAATCATTGGATGGTGATAACGGGATGTTCAAGGCAGATTTGTATTATGCCAATAATGGAAGTAGTGTTCTTGGCATCTCACCTCTTTTTGATTTGAGGTCAATTGGAAATCCTATATTGAGTTTCTATATTTATCACAATCAGGATGAATGGTATGATGAAGAATGGGACGGTGTGCAAGATGACCGTTTACAAATACAAGTATCGAAAGAGGGCGGAGCTTTTGAAAATATTGCCGGTGCTGAGTTTTATTATATGAAAGACCGAAATGGATGGACTAAGTGCGAAGTTTCTTTGGCTGCATATAAAAATGTTCAATTTATTAATCTCGGCTTTCAAGGTATTGCCGATAATGGACAGCAAAATCTGTATATTGACAGTGTTTTCATTCATAATGGGCTGGCACACGATTTGATAGCAGATTCTATTATAGCACCAAAACGTGTAGATGTGAATACGACTAATGCTTTTGAGGTGTATGTGACTAACAGAGGAGGCGAAGCGGCTTCTGGTTATACTGTAACACTAGAAAAAGATAATATTGTCTTGGAAACTAAGCAAGGTGGTGCTTTACAACCTGCCGAGCAGACCTATGTTTCATTCAATGTGACATCAAGTATTGCTGATGTGGCAGGAAGAAACGATAGCCATAAATATAGAGCTTATGTGACATACGCTTCCGATTTATATAATGCAAATGATACAACAGCCGTCATCACAAGTTCGGTAAGAACACCTGATTACCCCACTGCAACTAATTTGTCGGGAAAATTTGACGAGAGTCTTCGGGTTGCAGATATCACTTGGAATGCAGCTCAGTCTCAAGCGTCAGTACAACCCGGATCTGTGAATACGATTATGGATGATTTTGAATCTTATAATCCATTCATTATAGATTCCATTGGCAACTGGACTATGTACGATTTGGATGGTGGTGCAACATTGAGTTCGCCTCGTATGCCTGCATATCCGCATAAAGGAGAACCTATGGCCTATCAAGTGTTTAATAACTCGATTGTGACAGAAGATGAGGTATTTAATGCTCATTCAGGAAGTCAATATTTAATAGCACCTTCTGCTAATGATTTTGTACACAATAAT
>JBKECE010000207.1:0-4433 GCA_047974325.1 Dysgonomonas sp.
CTATATTACTTTCTTTAAGTAGTTCTATATTTTGATATAAAATACTATCAAGTCCATTTTTCATAAATTCACTTGCATATTTATCTATACCATAATACCAAGAAAAGAAATCATTTCTAGCAGAGTATTTTGTCATTGTTTTGAGGTAGGGTAGATTTAATTGAGATAAATATTCACTGTCATCAACATTATGAAACTGTAAAGTAAATTCCTCTTCATTATTTACAGTTATGTCATGTAATGAACATGCTAAATCTTCTTTATAATATCCTTGATTTATTCCTTTTTGAACTTGTACTAATGAGTTAGCACCACTAATTTGAATGAAGTCGTTTTCATATTTTTTTATATCTAATGATTCTAATAAAGAGATTGTTAGATTATCTTCTAGATTTAGCAACTTCAATAATTCGCTAACAGACACACCATTATCATCTAAGTGTGATTTTAATAAATGTTTAATTTCAGCCATAATTTTATTATAAATTTTATCTTAAATCCTATTTGTTAGGGGATTAAATTACCCCCTAACGTTTTAAATAGCATGATGTTCATGAATTTTCATAAAACATCAATTAGTAGAGATTATTTTTCTGTTCTCACTCCTTTGAACTTACCACCAGTTGTTTTCACATCCATAAATTGTCCTGTGTTTGAGTCTCGCTTGACATACAAACCTGTCTTGGGATTTAAAACTTGGCTTCTTTCTTTGACTGCTCCTTTTCGAGCATTGTCACCATAAGGTTTATTAACTGCCATTTTATAGTTATTTAAAAATGATTAATTTAATACTAAGGCAACCATTTTAGCCTGAGGAACAATAAAGTCATTTAAAATGTAGCTTAAATAACAAATTTTGTTCCTTTAACTTGTTTTATATTGCTACATAAGAATAAAACACTACATTTGTTGCACTACTAAAACAAAATAAGCGTTTGTGTCAGCAGAGAAACAAAAAGTTTTCTTGTTGCACAAGTGAAACTAATTATTTTTATAAATCATATGGAAACGACGTTAAATACAGAATTACTAGCTAATCTCATAAAGGAGAAGAGGGGAAGTAAAGGATTAAGAGAAACTGCACAAGAAATAAGTAATGTTAGCTTCTCAACTTTATCTAGAATAGAACAAGGAAAGGTTCCAGATGTAGATACGTTTATTAAAATATGCCAATGGCTTGAAGTATCTGCTGACACTTTTATCATAGATTCACAAGAACTTAAAGAAGTCCCAATTAAAGACAAAGTCATTGCACATTTGCGTGCAGAAAAAGTCTTAAGCAAGGATACAGTTAATATGCTGATCAAAATGATTGATGTTGCATATAATAATAAATGATACTCGGTTTGGCAAAGAAAGACAATGTATTTAGAAGAGGTTTTAAAACTAAAGCGGAACAATTAGCTAAAGAATATAGACTGTTGTTAGGGATTCATCCCTGCGAAGGTTTGTGTGCTTTTGAGTTAGCTAAACATTTGAATATATCTGTTATTCCTGCTACAGAACTGATTGATGAAAAAGAATTCGAAAAAGAATTAAAAGGAATAGATGGAAAATCATCAGAATGGAGCGCATTAACTATAAAAACTAAAGCAGAGAACCAAATAATTATACATAACCCATTTAATTCTGTTGTTCGACAACAAAGTGATATTATGCATGAACTCGCTCATATTATTTGTAAGCATGAACGCAATCAAAAAGAATATCCCTTTCCCATTCCTTTTGGAATGCATGGTTATGATGAACTGCAAGAAGAGGAAGCCAAATTTTTAGGAGGAGCTTTGCAAATTTCAACTCCTTGTTTACTATGGGCTCGAAAAAATAAAGCATCAGTAGAAAGTATTGCTATGAAGTATAATGCAAGTATTGAAATGGTACGATATAGAATGAATATTACAGGAATCTTCCGTCTTAAAAAAAATTAGGATAGAAAACTAAGATTATCCCATCCTAAACATATATTTCATCTTGAAAAATAAGAACCTAAATTCTCTACCGATGCTACATAGTTAGAGCCGTCAATAGATTGGAATCCTAACTTTTCGGCAAAAGAACTGCTCTTTTCGTTAGTAGCTTCCATCCCAATATACTTGAATCCGTGTTTTACAGCTATTTCAGTCAGAAAATTAACGAAATGTGTTCCATGCCCTGCACGTTCTTTACTAAAACCTATTCGGGCTATAATCAGGCAATCAGGTGGAAATATACTTTCGACCTTTCGGATGCGCAAATACAAGTCTATTTGTTTGTTTCTTCGGGTAACTATGATGTTATCAGGTGTCAGATATACCAATGAAAGTCGGTATTTGAACCGCTCCATCAGGTATGTATCTATTGCTTGTCGTATTTCTTCATATTCATTCATAAATTGTTATTTTTATATTGGTTATCTTCTGATTCCTCGTTTTGGTTTCTTTTCTTTTTGTATAGCTATTTGTTCTTTCTCTTTTATTGTCTGCTGATTTTTTATTTCATTTTCTGTATTAGCAATTTGCTGATTGTCCCGTTTATTTTCTTTTTCAAGGGAAAGTTGTCGCTCCTGCATTTGGAGTTGCTCTGCAATACTGCCGTTCTTCATCGTGTTGTAATATTCAAAAGTTTCAGTTAGAGGTCGGTTATAGCTGAATAATTTGTCAAATCCTTGCTCTGCTTGTTTGAATAGATTTCTTCTATGGAAACCGCCCTTAACAGTTCCTTTCTTCGTATTCTTATGATTAGTGAGCGGGGAAAGTTTGATTTTGTTGGCTTGGTCTTTTCGACTGACAATCAAATGACAGTGCATATTATTCTGATTACTCGAACGGCTTCTATCAAAATGTATCTTCCCGTAAAGCTTGATATCCTCTGCCGATAAGCCTTTGTTGAAGTTTTTGGCATATTCGGGAATCACGACTTCTCGGATATAGTGTTTCATAGCTTCGGCTTGTTCCTGTTCGGTGCTTCCCATTACTTTTAGTTCTTGTTCCGATGGACTGACATGGATAGCATAGAACTTAGCATCCGTTTTCAAGAGTTGAGCCTTGTTATTATCAATATTCTTGACTACTTGCGATTTGTAAAGGTTATCTTCAGTCAAATTGAAAAATCCTTCGGTATAGATACCTTCTTCCATCCGTTGTAAATCCTCGTGCTCTAAGTAATTGCATAGCCTTCGACTACTGCCTGCATTATTATATGTTCCTTTCGATGGTGGTGGGAAATCTATATTCATGGCTTACTTTTCGTTTATCAGATTCATAATCTCAGATTTTAGATTTTCTTTCCGCTTACTGTCCATCATCCCACAAGAGACTAATTCGGAATAAAGAGAAATTAGCTTCATAAGTTTCGTATTGCCCTTTTGCTGTGTGCTGGATAAAAAATTGATTTGTTTGGCATGGCTATTAATTACGTCTGTATGTTCGTTAAACTTCTCACTTACTTTTCTCAGAACCTTGTCTTGTAATTCTCGAGAGGAGCTTATTTCCGAATCCACCAATTCGCATAGCTTTTGAACTATCGTATCAAATTTTACAGCAATGGAATTACTTGTTCTTATCATCGGATTGAGTTGCTCTTCTTCGTAGTGGCGAATGAAACGGATAATATCATCCTGCCGTTTACTGATTTTGGATAGTTCCGATTTGACAGATTCGGGAGCTTCGTTCGGATTGATATTTGCCTTGTCTGTTGGAGAGACTTTTAATAAAAAGAAAAGATTTAAAACGCATGACAAGTTATTAAAAGCAACTTCTATAATAAATAATAATGAACAACTGTTTATATATTTTCTAAATATAAGGTTTTCGTGTGTCTCTATTAATCCTTTGTATAACCCCTTAGATGTTTTTATGAATATCAAAGATAGAGATAATAGATCTTCCGTAAGATTATTGGAGCGATTCTTCATTAAACTTTTTAGACCATGTTTAAACAGCTTACACAATAATGAGGTAATTCAAAGAGATAACTTGATGAAATCAGAATTGATAGATGCAAATGTTAAATTTGTTGTTTTAGATATTGGAATGAATAGCCATTCCTTTACTTTTATGGGAGGATTCAGACACGAGAAAGAGGATTGGTATATGTATGACTTAATCAATGAAAAAATAATAATTGGAGAACAAGTCATATCATTATTAATTAATCAATAATCATAAAATAAATGTATAATTATACTTACTACTAAGTAAATAATTATATATTTGCAATTATGAACGATACTCGGTCTGAAATAATACGATTAGCAAACGAACTGATAAGGTCGATTGGTTATAACGCATTCAGTTACGCTGATATATCTAAACAGCTTAATATCAAGAATGCAGCAGTACATTATTATTTCCCTTCCAAGTCAGATTTGGGTATTGCGGTTATCAAAGAAAGCCATGCCCTTTTTTTAGAAAAGACTGAAGCATGGAGCAAATTGAATTACAAGCAACAATACA
>JBKECE010000254.1:0-31425 GCA_047974325.1 Dysgonomonas sp.
AAACGCTGAACAGAATGAGGGTGTTGCGTAATTTCTTGTCCGATATGAATTCAGTAGAAGCTATGGAATTTTTACAACACAGATTAAGAAAAACATTCAATAACGAGGAATTTTTAATTTCGATGAATGATTAATATCTAAATAAATTTTGCTTATTAAGAAGAAGAGAGGATTATTCGGTTTGAATATCCTCTCTTACTTTTTCATCTACATAAAGTAGAACATCACATCTTTTTTTCTTTTCTTCTTATTCTTTTTAGCTAGAGCGTAGAGCGCCACCATCGTAACACCAATGCCAACACCTACTAAAACAGGATATTTCATACTATTTATATTATATTTTGATTACCATACACTTTCATATACAAAAATATCTTTTTATCGGATACAAATATACTTTATCCCCGATATTTTAGAAGAAATAAAATTCTGCCATCAAATCTGATTTTCGCATTACTACCTCAAAATTTTCTTATTGTAACGGTATAAAATCGAAGAAAGTAATTAGCTTTGCACCTCAATATTCAGATTCTCTTTGCGAAACAAAATATACATATAAATTTCCATCAAAATCATTTTTTTTGAAAACTTCTTTTTAGCTATTTTATACATATGATGAATAAGAAATCAAAAAATTATTTTATTAAGGCATTATTAACCATACTTTTAGCAATTGGTGTATTCTACGGATTGAAACAAATTTTACCTGACAATATATTCAGGTCAAATGAAAAAGAATCTTCCAATTCTGTCATTGTAGACAGTTTGGCTCTCCAAGCCATAGCCGCGGATAGTCTGGACACAGCAAATGACACGATCCTGCAAACCCAACAGGTAGCAGAAATAATTCCATCATCGGCTCACACAGATGGATATACCAATCTGCATACTTTCTACTCAAAGCTCTTTCAGTTAGAGAAAAGTAAAAAAGGAAAAGTTCGCATCGCATATTTTGGTGATTCGATGACAGACGGAGACCTGATTGTAAAGGACATTCGTGAACGTTATCAAACTTATTTTGGCGGAAATGGAGTCGGTTTTGTAGGTGTTACATCACTTTCAGCCTCGGCTCGTTATACTATAACACACCAATACTCAAATAATTGGATCACGAAGTCTTTCCTTACACCTAAATCCGTGCCCTACCCGCTAGGTGTAGATGGGCAGGTTTCTTATCTCACACAAGCCCAACCATCGTGGCTGCGACTGCGAACCAATGATGTTCCTCATCTCGAAGATATTAAATCAGCAATGTTGTTTTTTGGAAGTTCTTCTAACCAAAATGGATCCATTTCCGTATCCACAGACAATAATCAGATTGCGCAGTTCACACTGAAACCTGTAAATGTACTGAATATGCAGTCTTTATTCAAAGGTAGTACGAAAAGTTTAAAAATAGATTTTTCAAATGCCCAGAATATTCCATTTTATGGAGTTAATATAGACAGCGATAATGGTGTTTATGTCGATAACTTTTCGATGCGAGGCAATTCGGGGTTACCGCTTGCCACCCTCAACAAAGAACTTATGAATAGTTTTGATTCGGCTCTGAATTACGACCTCATCATCATCCATTATGGAGCAAACCTTTTAGGATATAAATCGAAAGATTACAGTTGGTATGAAAAGAAAATGTATGGAGCAATCCTGCATCTGAAAGAATGTTTTCCTCATGCCTGCTTCGTAATCATTTCAACAGCAGACCGAGCAATAAAAATAGGTAACGAAATGCAAACAGATCCCAGTGTAGCTCCTTTGCTGGAAGCTCAACATAGTTATGCGGCTGCCACAAACAGTTGCTTCATAAATCTATTTTCGCTGATGGGCGGGGCGGGATCAATGGCAAGTTGGGTAAAGGAAGTTCCAGCTCTTGCCAATAAAGACTATACACATTTCAACACAAAAGGGTCTGCTAAAGTAGCAAGCTATCTTTACGATGAATTGAATGGCGGTTACGAAAAATATAAAAAGTTGAAGAATGATGGCAAAATCCAATAATCTTAATTATCTTCATTTGATATAATAGAAAATGAATCATGCTTAAACAAATTATTGTGTTTTTGCTGAGCATCGGCTCTTCTTTAAACATATTTTCCCAATCATCCCAATCTATTGATCAGAAAACAATGGATGGAAAATATATGCACAATACCGAGCTACTAAATGATTTTTTTAAGAAACTGTACAATCTGGAACTCCAGAAAAAAGGAAAAATAAATATCGTTCACATAGGAGATTCCCACATTCAGGCAGATTTTATGACAAACGTGATCCGACAATCGCTACAAAACCGCTTTGGAAACGCTGGATACGGATTTACGTTTCCATATAGTCTGGCAAAAACAAACGGAACAGGAATCATAAAATATGAATCTGATGAAAACTGGAGCAATTCAAAATTGCTGGCTCCAATATCCGACAGCCCGATAGGTTTGGGCGGAATCAATCTGAACACTATATCTCCGGTTTTCCAAATACACCTTAGTGCCAGCAATGCCTATCAATTTAATACCATAAAGTTGGTGTATCCCGGTAAGAAACCTCCTTTCGGTCTGGCACAATTATGTTCTGTAAAAGTAAAAACATCTGACCCAAATCCCAATACGCAGCCTACCGTAAAACAACAAACCAAGGGCAAAATGACATACAGACATCACACTGTGAAAAAAGGAGAGACGATCTATCAAATATCTAAAAAATACAATATCACACCTACAGATTTGAAGAAAGCAAATAAACTATCGTCAAATAACCTACTTGTGGGGAAGAAGTTGGTGATACCTCAATATGTCACTGCATCAAAAAATTTGAAAAAAACAACAACTACCCTCAAAAAAGAAAATACAGAAAAGCAATTGACCATAAAAAAAACAGATAATATATTCACCGTTACGCATACACCTTACATGTCTACATTCACGTGTGACAATCTATTGAAAGACACATATATCATACCCGTAAACAATTTGCCATCATACGATCTGAACGGTATCGTATTGGAAAAAAATACACCGGGAATCATATATCACAGCATCGGCATCAATGGTGCTAAAATTTCTGATTACAACAAATACAACTTATTTTTTAATCAATTATCGTGCTTACATCCCGATCTGATCATTGTATCGCTGGGTACAAACGAGTCCTTCGGAAATGTATCATCCACGGCATATATAAAACAAGTGTTGCTGTTCATTGCAAATATAAAGGAAGGCAACCCTGATGCGATAATTTTATTCACAACGCCCTCTCCGTCCCTATTGAAGAAGAAAAAACTGAATAAATATATACAAGACTATTCAACCGAACTATTATCTCTGAACAATTGTACTATATGGGATTGCTTGTCCAGAATGGGAGGCATAAAAGCCCCTGTTTCATCACAGTCCAACACCTTGATGGCCAAAGATAAAGTGCACTATACGCGGGAAGGATATGAAATGCAGGGCAACTTGTTTGTCAGCGATTTTCTTGAAGCTTACGAAAAATACAAACAGGAACAAATCTTAAACAACTACTAGAATGCTAGAGTCTATACTTTCTTTTTTTAACAAAGATGAAATTATTTCATGGTTTGTATATGATCCGAGCAATCCGTTAATGTTTAATACTACTCTATTCTGGGGCATTTTTGTAATTTTCTTCGGGGTCTATTCAATCACCAAAAATTGCAGGACATTCCGCACAATTTATGTCCTTTTGTTCTCCTTGTTCTACTACTATAAAGTAGGTGGCTTTTTCGTACTATTGCTCATTGCTTCCGTCCTCTTCAACTTCATATTCAGTGAGAGCATGGACTTGAGTACCAAACAATGGAAACGCCGATTATACCTTACTTTCACTATTGTCATAAATCTCGGTGTATTGGGTTACTACAAGTATACCAATTTTTTTATAGACAACATAAATTCGGCATTCTCAACTAACTTTGCTCTTCATCATATTATCCTGCCTATTGGTATCTCGTTCTACACTTTTCAGGCAATAAGCTATTCTATAGATCTTTATAGAAAACAGATGAAGCCGGCAAAAAGCATTCTCGATTTTGCATTTTACCTATGTTTTTTCCCTCAGCTAGTGGCTGGCCCAATTGTGAGAGCCAAAGTTTTTTTGCCACAGATGCGCAACAAAATGCTCCTCACCAAAAAAGATGCTGCCCTAGCCTTGTTCATGATAATGATGGGATTGATAAAAAAATCCGTAATATCGGATTATATATCGCTCAACTTCATTGACCGCATCTATGACGACCCGTTGCGGTATACTTCTATCGAAAACCTGTTGGCAACTTACGGTTACACCATTCAGATATATTGTGATTTTTCTGGCTATTCGGACATAGCCATCGGATTGGCACTATTGATGGGTTTTAAGTTACCACCCAACTTTCACACACCATATAAATCCGGATCAGTCACCGAATTTTGGAAGCGATGGCACATATCACTTTCATCATGGCTCAGAGATTACCTTTACATCCCGCTTGGTGGAAATCGTAAAGGTAAAGTGCGCACATATATCAACCTGTTTCTCACCATGTTGATCGGTGGATTATGGCACGGTGCATCATGGAAATTCATTGTCTGGGGAGGTTTACATGGCATTGCATTAGCTATTGAACGTTTTTTCAAACAGTTTATCAAACTACCAAATAATTTTGTCGTCAGGCTAATTTGCATCGTTCTGACTTTTCACTTTGTGTCATTCTGTTGGATATTTTTCCGTGCTGATAGTTTTGAAACAGCCGAAATGCTGATTTCCAATATCGGACGCATTTCTTTCAATCCGGATGAATGGATAGCTGTCATAGAAGCATACAAAAATGTCTTCATCCTGATGTTGATTGGCTATACATTGCACTTCTTGCCCGAAAGATTTGTAAATTGGGTCAAAAAAGGATTCCAATGGCTTCCGTTTCCCATAATGGCCATTATATTCGGATTCGTATTCTGGCTCGTTTATGCAACAGCGACAAGTGGACCTCAACCATTTATCTATTTCAAATTCTGACCAAATTATAAATTCCGGACAGCATTCTGTATTCAATAAATTATTATCTTTGCAACACTTTGTTCCGCAATGCAATTTATTGCATAGGATGAAAAGGGAATCAGGTGCAAATCCTGAACAGACCCGCTGCTGTTAGCTCTACGAAAAAGTCTTTGAACACATTTATATCCACTGTTTTATATCCAAAAAGAACGGGAAGGATGTTTAAAGAAAGAGTAAGTCAGAAGACCTGCAAAGTGAATTGTTTCAAAAGCTTTCGAGGACAAAGCCGAACAAATAAAATATAAACAGCAGTTTTCTTTCATTGCTCCATTCTATTTTATTATTCATTCCTCAATAGCTATTGTGTTTCAATTAGTCAACGAGGTATAATGAGATTTGCTCCAAAATTTTTTCTTATTGGTTATTTCTTATCTTCGGGCATCCTATTCGCTCAGGAAAACAAAGATTCTGTCGATGTGAAGCATGTCGCAATAGATGGAGTAACGATCGTGTCATCACAGCTGAACATAAACAAATCTGCCTCTCCTCTACAATTGGTGACTACCAAAGATATTGAACGTCTGGGAATCACCTCTGTTTCAGAAGCTGTAGAGAGATTCACGGGCGTTACGGTTAAGGACTATGGCGGAGTCGGAGGCATTAAAACTGTTTCTCTAAGAGGTTTTGGTGCACAACATACTGGTGTTGCCTACGACGGGATCACACTCAATGATGCTCAGGCCGGAATGATTGACATAGGACGGATTTCGCTCGACAATGTATCGTCCATTTCATTAGTTCATGGACAAACCAATTCAATTTTTCAACCGGCGCGCAATTTCTTTTCGATAGGCTTGCTCAATATAGAGACAAATCGACCAGCATTTGCCAATAATAAAAAGCAGGAAGGTAAAGTTGATATTCGCACCGGATCATTCGGGCTATTCAATCCTGCGGCATACTATGCCTATAAACTGAGCAACACATTTTCACTATCAGTCAATGCCGCATGGCAACGCTCCGATGGTAAATACCCTTTCATTGTGGAGAATGGAACAACAACAGAAAATCACAAACGCAACAACGGAGATGTGAACACCTTGCAATCAGAAATTAATCTCTACGGCAATTTGAACCCAAAAGACAAACTGTCTGTGAAAGCCTACATCTATAATTCAGATCAGGGATTGCCCGGAGCCGTCATACTATACAATCCCTATGCTGCAGAAAGGCTCTTGACAAGAAATTCATTTGCACAGCTACAATATCAAAAAGATATCTCCGCTAAATTTGCTTACAAGCTATCGGCAAAATTTAATTACGATTATACAAAGTATAGTGATGTTCAAGAAAAATACAGCCCATCCGGCAAAATCCAGCGTGAATATATACAGCACGAATACTATCTTTCAAATGTACTGCTCTATAACCTTTGCAAAGAATTATCACTATCAGCTGCCGAAGATTTGTCTATTGCCAGATTAAGAAATGACTCCACCATTACCTACATATTGCAACATCCTGTCCGCAAGAGCAGTATTTCGGCACTTTCGGCACAATACGAAAATTCGAGACTGGTTGCTACAATGAGTTTACTTGCTCTCTATTCAAATGACAAAGTGCGGAATGGAGAAGAAAATACCTACAAACGCATAACACCTTCAGTTGCGGTTTCCTATTCACCGCTCAGTTCAGGTCAATGGCATTTAAGAATGTCATACAAAGACATATTCCGTATTCCATCTCTGACAGAAGAATATTACAAATTTGTAGGAGCAAAGTTGAAACCTGAACAGGCAAAACAAGTCAACTTGGGAACAATCTGGTCGACTCGCCTTTCGGATCATGTGCCATACTTCAATGCCACAATTGACGGATACTACGCCAATGTGAAAGACAAAATCATCATCATCCCCGATGGAGCTTTCGCCAGCACATCCAACAGAGGAAAAGTGCAAATGACCGGACTCGATGTCAACTTGAACGCAGACATTACAATCAGTCCTAAAATCACACTCCGTTTCAAAGGAGGATATAGCTATCTGAAAGCTATAGATGTACTCGAATATAATGAAGACAATACACCCAACAAAAGCTATAAAAACCAGATACCATACACTCCGAAGCACTCAGGTTCCGGATCGCTGAGCATAGACAATCAATGGCTGAATGTTTCATATTCCGTAATTTTTTCGGGAAGACGTTATGCTCTGGATCAAAATACAAAAGAGAACAAAGTGAACGGCTATGCCGACCATAACATTTCCCTAAATAAACAACTGATATTAAAATCGCACGAAGTTTTCATACAAGCGAATTTCCTGAACATTTTGAATAAAAATTATCAAATTATTAAATATTACCCTATGCCGGGACGGTCGTTTAAAGTATCGGTCGGCTACAAATTCTAACTAGATTATGAACATAAAAAGAAATTTACTAAAAAGCGTATTCATCGCTGCCATTGCCATATTTATGGTATCGTGCGAAAACGATGATGATGAAAACTGGATCCAACCATCTGTAACCACCGGAGCGTACATTCTCAACAGCGGAAACATGGACAGAAACAATGCTAACTTAGCATATTACAATGCAGAAACAGGCAATGTTACATACGATGTGTTCGGAAACATGAATGGCAAAGGTCTTGGTGATACCGGACAGGACATGCTCATCTATGGGTCAAAAATGTACATTACGGCAACCGGATCGAATGTCATATATGTATTGAATAAAGAAGGCGTGATAATCAAAGAAATATATCCTAAAAACAGTCAGAATCAACCCGACCAGCCTCGTTCTCTGGCTGCCAGTGAAGGTAAATTATATGTCAGTTTGTATAACGGATATGTTGCAAGAATTGATACCGTGTCACTATCAATTGATGCTAAAGTACAGGTGAAAACTTATCCTGAACAAATAACCATCGCTAACAAAAAACTGTATGTTGCAAATTCTGGTCAAGGTACGGAAAAAACTGTGTCAGTGATTGATCTGGCCAATTTTGAAGCAACTCCAACAAGTATAGAGGTTATCATTAATCCTACAAATCTTGTTTCAGATGCTCAAGGAAATGTATATGTAATATCACTAGGAGACTATGGAAGCATTCCCAACACCTTGCAAAAGATAGATGCTAAAACCAATGTGGTTACAAATCTGGGAACCGCAACTAAAATGGCTTTAAGCAACAACAAAATATACATAATTTATACGACTTACAATGCAGACTATACTGCTGAATCAAAGCTACTGTGGTATGATATCAGCACAAGTCAGATGCACAATGAATCATTCGTAAGCCTGACTAATGATGCCGGAAGTGCCATTGATCTATCAAAAGCAAGTAGCATTTCGATTGACCCGGATACCAAAAGTTTCTACATTGGAACTGCACCAAGTTATACATCCAATGGCGATATGTATATCTTCGACTCCACCGGAAAATTTCAAAAGAAATTCGATACAGGAGGTATTAATGTAATGGGAGCATATTTTGTAACAAAATAACGATATACAGAAAGTAACATTCTAAATCAGAAAAGCTGCCCAGATCAGACTTAGATCGTGGGCAGCTTTTATTTTGAACATATTTTAATTGAAGATCAATATATGTTGGACAATCTTGTCAATTTTTAGATGGATACCAACATTAGTATTGGTACTACTTCACGCTCCATTCTGCATTGACCAAAATAGGAAAGTGATCAGATGGAAATTTTCCGTAATCGTAAGTATCTGTCAATAATCCCCATTTATTTGTTTTGAAATGTTTACTAAAATATATATGGTCTATAATTTGCTTTTCTCTGATGATGCGCATATCCCCATCATTCATATTTTCAAATTTGCCCCAAGCATTAAACGAAGAGTTATTTGCATAAGGATTCTCTATATCGAAATAGGTATCTCTTAATATTCCAGATTCATGAATTATCTTACACCAAGATGCAGTTGCTGGTCCATTTAAATCTCCCATATAAATGACAGGACTATCTTTCGCTATTTCATTTATTTTTTGCAGAACAAGCTTACTGCTCTCATTGCGGGCGTATTCTTTCTCATAGTCATAATGAGCATTAAAAACAAAAAATGTATTTCCTGATTCATTATCTTTCAATTCTATCCAACTGCAAATCCGATTGCAACAAGGGGCATCCCAACTTTTAGATGGCACATCCGGTGTTGCCGAAAGCCAAAAATCTCCTTTATTTAATAGTACATATTTATCTGTTTTATAAAAAATTGCCGAATGTTCTCCTTGACCATTACCATCTCGACCTTCTCCAGAATATGAATAATCAGGCAATAGCATTTTCAGATTTTCCAATTGATTCGGCAGAGCCTCTTGCGTACCAAATAGATCGAAATCGTGATACTTAATTAGTTGTGCAATGTATGGATAACGATCAATCCACATATTTCCTATGTCACCTTTATTGTCATTGCGGAGATTATATGTCGCGACATTAAAATTTTGAGCATTTGCAAATAATACACAGAATAAGAATAATCCTCCACTAATCAAATGTTTCATTATACTATTTATTTTTCTATTTAAAATCGAAAATATCCTCCAAGCAAGTTTAATCAAAATGTCCAGCTTTCATCTTGGCTTTAGAGATATCTTGTTGCGCATTCTGATTTATTTTTCTGACATTCTGATCTCTCTTTGCATTTATTTCTCTTATTTTTTTATCAGCCTCCAACTGAGCCTTTTGTTTCTTTTTTTCCAAATCACGTTGAGCCTTTTCCATCACCTTCTGTTGCTCCTTTTTGGCTTTATTCATTATCTCATCTTGCTTCTTTTGAGCCTTACTGAGTAAGTTATTCTGGTCTTTACCCGCATTTTTTGTTGCATCTTTTCTGGCATTCTCAATTTCGACCTCTGCTTGTTTATTAATTTTATCAATATCTTTGGTTTCCTTATCCTTTATCTTTTCTATATTCCTGGCCAGTTTTGGATCCACAACAACATCCTGTGCTGCCATATAAGGAGCACAAAGAGCACCCATAAATAACAATATTGCAAATATTTTTTTCATTTCTCACTTCATTCATATAAACCGGATCAGTACAAGAAAACAGTCTTTTGTTTGTATTACTTTTTTCCGATTAAAACCCATGTCAACATATTAAAATTATTTCTCAGAAAGACCTGAAAAATATCCATTACAAAAGTAAGAAGATATTTTTGAGCTTCATTTTAATAAATGTAAAATAAAGAATGTCAAATTATAAAATACATTGCAGACAGTTTTGAGAAGTCACCAATGTTAAAACATCAATTATTAAAAATAAAATAGTAATTTTGCAAGCCTTAATTAAAATGTAAAATTCAAATATATGAAAGCATTTGTATTTCCAGGTCAAGGAGCCCAATTCGTAGGAATGGGTAAAGATCTGTATGAAACATCTCCGACTGCCAAAGAACTATTCGAGAAAGCAAACGAGATTTTAGGATTCAGAATCACAGATCTCATGTTCAGTGGAACAGACGAAGATCTTCGACAAACAAAAGTTACACAGCCTGCTATTTTTCTTCATTCGGTAATTCTAGCAAAGACACTAGGTTCGGATTTCAATCCCAATATGGTTGCAGGACACTCTCTGGGTGAATTCTCAGCTCTTGTTGCAGCAGGTTCATTATCGTTTGAAGACGGGCTTAAACTCGTATATAAACGTGCATTGGCTATGCAAAAAGCTTGTGAACAAAACCCTTCTACAATGGCTGCAGTGTTGGGATTACCTGATGAAAAGGTAGAAGAAATATGTGCTTCTATCACAGATCAGGTGGTGGTTCCTGCAAACTATAATTGCCCGGGGCAGATCGTAATATCAGGATCGAACGAGGGAATAGATAAAGCCTGTGAATTGCTGAAAGAAGCTGGAGCCAAGAGAGCCTTAAAACTAAGTGTAGGTGGAGCGTTCCATTCTCCATTGATGAATCCGGCTAAAGAAGAATTGGAAAAAGCAATCAACGAAACATCATTTGCAGCACCAATTTGTCCAATATACCAGAATGTAACCACAGTTGCAGAAACTGATCCTGTAAGCATCAAGAAAAATTTGGTTGCTCAGTTAACCGCACCTGTGAAATGGACTCAATCTGTAGAGCACATGATTTCAGATGGAGCAACAGAATTTGTTGAATTAGGTCCAGGTGCAGTGCTTCAAGGACTTGTGAAAAAGATAAATAAAGACATTGCAACGAGCGGTAAGCAATAAGTATTTGTCTTTCAACACATAAAAAAATACACTAAAGAGGTTGACCAAATGGTCAACCTCTTTTTTATTATATCAATAGGAGTAATATGAATATCAAATAAATCTATCTCGAAATGAGGTATATTTATGAACCTTATGAGACTATTCAACGTTAGAATATAAATGTCATAGAAAAATCAAAAAGTGATAATTCATATTTTTATAAAATAAGGTACAGAAAGTAGATAAGTTTCTATTCGTTTCGAGAAGTAAGGTTAGTTAATTTTTAGTTTTTAGGTTATGTTTGTTCCAGAGGTTGTTCTTTTCAGAACAACCTCTTTTATGATTTCAAGAAAGAAATAACACTATCACAATTTTTTATTTCTCAACCGTAAACTATTGGAAACAACACTCACACTGCTCAAAGCCATTGCCAAACCTGCAATCATCGGATTGAGTAAAAATCCGGTAAAAGGGTATAATATGCCTGCTGCGATAGGGATAGCCAACACATTATAGATAAATGCAAAGAACAGGTTTTCGTTAATTGTTGTAACTGTAGCTCTAGATAGATGAATCGCTGAATCTATTTTCCCCAAATCTCCCGAAACGATAGTAAGAGAAGCCACTTCCAAGGCCACATCACTACCTTGTCCCATAGCGATGCTCACATCAGCCTGAGCCAAAGCAGCACTATCGTTGATACCATCACCAACCATTGCAACCGTTTTGCCTTCATTTTGCAGTTTTTTTACAAATTTGAGCTTATCTTCGGGCAAAGATCTAGCTTCGTAATGATTTATTCCTGATTGGCGAGCTATTTCTCGAGCAGTTTCTTCATTATCTCCTGTCAATAAATACACTTCAATGCCATCTTTTTGTAATTTCTTTACGGCTTGTGCCGAAGTAGCTTTTATTCTGTCAGATAATGCTATTATACAAAATATTTGATCTGAATAGCCAAACAAAACAACGGTTTTGGCTTCACTGATCCATTTATCGTATACAGAAACAATCTCTTCTCGTAGCGCCTGTGTCGTAAATAAAGTCATATTACCAACCATAAATTCTTTACCATTTCTGACCATCGCTATTCCCTGCCCTACTTTATTCTCCATGTGAGAGTCTTCATCCATAAGATTAGCACCTTTTAGGGATGTACAAATAGCCTCGGCTAACGGATGATCTGATTGCGTCTCTATTGTATAGAGCATATTCCTCAGTTCATCTGTTTCCGAAACGAACCATTTTATATCGGTCACCACCGGATTTCCTTCCGTAATGGTTCCAGTCTTATCCAAAACCACAGCATTTACTTTCTTCAGTTGTTCCAAGCTTTCAGCATTCTTTATCAATATTCCTTGTTCTGCACCTCTACCAATGCCCACCATAATCGCTGTAGGTGTAGCTAATCCCAAGGCACAGGGGCAGGCTATGATCATCACTGTGACAAATGCCAAAAATGCATGTACCAGACCATTATTGCCTCCAAAGACAATCCATAGAATAGCTGACAGCAATGCTATGACAATGACAACAGGAACAAATATTCCGGCTATTTTATCCACTAACTTTTGAATGGGGGCTTTGCTGCCTTGAGCATCTGATACCATTTTTATTATCTGAGACAACAGAGTTTCACTTCCTACCTTCTCTGCTCTAAATCTAAGACTTCCTTTCTGATTGATGGTTCCTGCAAAAACTTTGTCCCCTTGCTGTTTTTCCACCGCAATTGGTTCACCGGTTATCATACTTTCATCCACAAACGAATTGCCGTCAGTCACAATACCGTCGACAGCGATCTTTTCCCCCGGTTTCACAAGAACAATATCTCCTATTGCAATCTTATCTATAGGAACTACTACTGCGACAATACTCTTGATTATAGTAGCTGTTTTTGGTTGCAGACCAATCAGTTTTTTAATAGAAGAAGATGTTTTTTGTTTTGCCTTTTCTTCCAAAAGTTTGCCCAAAAGAATGAAAGATATGATGACTGCCGAAGCCTCAAAATACAATTCAGCAGAAAAGCCTCTGCTTATCCAGAATTGAGGAAACAGTAAATTGAACAAACTAAACAAATAAGCGACTCCGGTACTCAAAGCAACAAGTGTATCCATATTCATGGATCGATGTTTGGCTTGTTTGTATGCTGCGGCAAAGAATTGTTGTCCACAGTAGAACAAAACAGGAGTTGTCAAAATCCACATCAAATATTTTGCCCACACAAAGTGCATCAGCGGAGTCATAGCGAGCACAATCACAATTGCAGACAATATCAATGAGACAATAGTCTTTTGTTTCAATATAGAATAGTGATATTGTTCTTCCTTTTCCAGATTATCTTTTGCATCATCACTTTCATCAATCAGTAAATCGTATCCTGCCGACCTCACTGCATTCTGTAATTGCATCAATGAAGTTTCTGTCGGATTAAACTCAATATTTGCTATTTTGTTTGCGAAATTTACATCCGCACGCCTAATACCTTTCTGCTGACGCAGAGCCTTCTGCACATTTGCAGCACAACCAGCACACGACATCCCGATCACAGGTAAAGTCTTTTTTTGAACATCATTTGAAGTTGCCATATTGTTTTATATTTTAATCAATTAGATATGACAAAGGTCGTACCAAAAAGGCCTGATATTCTTACAAAATTAAGGAAAAGATTTACAGAATTTTATTTTAATCCGTCTATAGACCTACGCAAGCCTGAGCTTTGTTCTTTGAAACGAGAAGGAGTTAATCCCGTAACTTTCTTGAATTGGGAAGACAAATGTGCCACACTGCTATAATTGAGTCGGAATGCGATCTCGCTCAGGTTCAACTGATCGTAACTGAGCAACTCTTTCACCTTCTCTATTTTTTGTAATATTGTGTAGTGCTCTATTGTAATACCTTCAGTCGTGGAAAAGAGTTTACTTAAAAAAGAATAATCACGGTGCAGTTTGGCTACCAACAATTCAGACAGAGTTTCCTGTTTTTCCGGTTCATCATTCTGGATTTGTTCTATTATAATAAGTTTGATACGCTCTATTATTTGTTGCTGGGCATCGTCCAGTAGTTCAAAACCCATGCTTCCAAGCTCTGCTCTGATGTCAGTTAATTGCCGATTTGAGAGATTATCTTGTTTCACAACAACTTCACCCAATTGGATATGCGCAATTTCAATTTTCAGACCTCTAAAAATATTTTCTACAGCCATAACACAACGGGGACAAACCATATTTTTTATATATAAAACCATACAATATCAGTTTTAAGTACGACAATCTTCAATAGAGTAAAGATACAAAATTGCTGACATTAAAACGCATAGACAGTAAATAGTCATCTAAAATAGACCATTTATGAATAAAAATGTAGACCATGAAAATATAGACATAAAAGAATCTGCCGAATGTCCCTTTTACAGGACAATCGGCAGACAACTAATATGAAAAACTATAATATGTATTATTCCTATTTTTCCAGAAATAGTTTATTTTATTATCTTAACCACAGAACCACCGGATTTCACCAAATATATTCCTCTGTCGGTCAAAGGCAAAATATTCTCACCTGCATTTCCATTCACACTTTTCAGCAATTTGCCGGAGATAGAGTATACATCAATCTTTGAATCTGCATTCAAAATAATATGTAGATTATCTTTAAAAACATATGCCTTTAAATTATCTGCACTGGCACTATTAATCGAGCTATTGGGTATATCGACATCCATTCTGTTCTCATACCCCAAAAACTCAAGATATGGCTCCACCTCCAATGGTTTAAGAACTACCACACCATAACTGTAAGTGTATCCGGGTCTCGGACTTAGTTCCACAGGTACACTTTCTATGCTTTTACCCGTTTTTGCGACAGTTCCAAAATAAATATAACTGAAACTATCTCCTTGTTTCAGATCTTTCTTAATTTTAATATCGTCAATAAACGTTTTGTGTCCTGTTGTATAAATTTGAAGATCGACTCCTCCAACTGCCAATGGATTGACATGCTGAAATTCGGTAGAAATAAACTTCGATGTAGTGCTCAATGTCACATCACGCAAATCAGAAGCTTCCAAATGTGGTGTATCAAAACATTCTTTCAACAAAGACAAAACATCTTGAGAGGAAGATGAGGTAGCATTCAATTCGACTGTGAACTTACCATCATTGGCAGACAAATCATATCGAGGTGTGAGCAATACACTTGGAAGAAGCGACATATCATCACTCAATCCAATCATACCTTTAGCATATAAGGGAAACATAGCTTCCCATCCTGAAGCTTTGGTATAAGAATCTAAGATTTCCTGCATTGATCCAAGCACCGGATTTGCAACTGTACCCACTGTGACACCACTGAAATCCTCATCAACTACAGTATAGGTCTGATCTGAAGGAGCTGTATATTTCTCAAACAAATAAAACCAATAGGTGCTCACACCTTTAACAGCTTCCCATCTTGCCGTAAAACCATTTGCTGTAACATTTGTCGGAGTCAGCAAGGTAGTTGCTTTTATTTCATCCGACTCTTTCTCTACCTTAATTTCTGCCGATTCATCTGAAATTGAAGTTCCATCCGTAGCACGGACTGTATAGTAATACTGCAGATCTTTGTTCAGTTGCTCAACAGAAACTGTTGTTCCGTTGATTTCCTCATCTTGCAAATAATAGTTGCGAGTCGCAGCCACGGCTTTAATCCTGCTTGATTTTGTATCGTCATAACTGTATACATTCAGAAGATAAGAAGTTGCTCCTGTTACTGCACTCCAACTAGCCGTAAAAGAAGTTGCAGTTATATTGCTTGCCGGGTTTGCTTCCGGAGCGGCCAATCCAGCAGTTGCACTTTCCTGACTGACCTCAATATCATCCAAAAAGCACGGAGATTCCATGGAATAAAATTCTACGGCAGTCCCGTCTATTCCCTGATCAAAACTCACTGTAAATTCTTTCCATGCATTCGTTAATTGAACAGATTCCCACTGAAAATTGGAACTTCCAAGATTGTAAGTGCCTATGATCAAATCATCTCCTTGCGGTGATTTTGATTTGGCTCTGAGTTTTATCGTAAATTTGCCCGCATTTGCAGACAAATTAAGATAAGGCGAATCCAAAAAACCAGTGTCTTCTCCTCCGTCATACATGACTAGATCTACATAGCAACTGCCTCCTGCCTGAAATATACCGGCTCCATTCCATCCAAAGTTAGACAAATAACTAACCGGAATTTCACCCGTTTGAATATCGGATATTTCAGTTGCATCCGGCACATCTTCACTTCCGGCAGTGAACTTACTGAAATCTTCAAAAATTACAGGTGTTGCAGCAGTAGATTTAATTGATTTGACCGCTGTTCTGTGTAATAAGGATTTACTTTGTATTGTTTTAGTTGCCACATGCTTGAGTCCACTCTGCGCCAAAACAGTTGACGAAAAACTGAAACTTAACAACGCAGCTAATACAACATTTCTTACTGTTCTTATCTCTATTCTAATCATTTTACTATTATTTTAGCTATTTTGTTTCCTTTGTCTGTAGCAATCTTCACAGTATATAATCCTCCGGAAAGGTTACTAATTTTGACATCTATCTTATTTTGATTGTTTACAATCTCATTCTTCACAAGCTGTCCTGCCATATCGAATATCTGGATATCGGTTATGATAGCATCTGATTCAATCACAAAACGACCATCAGTGACCACGGTTGGATATACCTTAAATGATGAGCCACGAGTTTCGTCTATCGAATTTTGTGCCTGAGTACTGAATTCCAGTTCGGAAATTTCAGATATACCGGATTTATAGACCGATTTCACTCCTGCCACATAGGTTTTATTCGGAGCTAGACCTTCAAATTTGAAAGAATTAGATGCCAGGTCTTGTTTATATACTCCATCCAAATAAACTTCATATTTTTCAACATTACCCATTTCCACATTGGTAGTGGAAGGCCCAACATATACATCATCCAACTGCACAAAAAAGCCATCATATGACACATAGTTGAAACCTATATAAACTGTTTTTCCGGCATAGTCGCTCAATGGTAGTTCATACAATACCCAATTTTCATTGCTGGGAGTTATAGCATCTAACACGGTAAAAGTTTTAACATCGTTTGTCTCTGATATTGAAATATTGATCTGATCTGAAATGCCCAAAGCCGGATATGATTTAAGCATAAAGCGTAAAACATAATCTTTCTTAATTTCTTGCGGCGGTGAAATCAGCCAGTCATTGCTTTTAGACATCTGAGCTGAAAAGAATGCAACATATTTTTTACCCTCGGGTGCAACAGCAGCAGCGTCTGCAGTCATAGCCGGAACTGTTGTTGACGGATTGAATACGATCGGACCTGTAGCTTCGCCTGTTCCCGGAAATTGGTATTGCTCGCCCTGATTGAATCCCCATCCGATAGTGTAGGATACAACTTTATCCAAATCATAACCTGTCCAAGGTGTTGGATTCTGGGTGAAATCGGGGTATGACTCAAAACCATCGCGCCATCCCAGCTCCTGATTCCAAACAAATGTGGCATCATAAGCACCATTATTTTTGGCAACATCAACAGTCAGGTTATAGGGTTTCACGATCATTTCTTCTAACTGTATGTCAAAAGACTGAGCCTCAGTCAGAGTAAATGTCTTGCTATATGTTTTATAATTCTGAGCTTGTATTGATAACTCATAATTACCTTTTCGAGCATAAGGAATAGAAATTGCTCCGTTATTCACAGTTTCGTTGTAAATAACATTTGCATCTTTATTTGTAAGGTAAACCGACTGACCATCAGCCGATGCACCATTGTTGGTTGTGATATGAGCAGACACAGATGCAAAAGAATCTTCTGAATCCACATTAATGCCAATTGTCTGCAAAGCTGTCTCAATGGTCTGATAGATAGCCTTCACACCCAATGTATGAGCTCCAGCCGATATATTTCTGACCTGATAACCCGTTTCATTTTGTGTTGCTTGCAATTGTCCATCGAGATAAACCTGATATTGAGGATAGGTGACATTTGTCGCAGCTCCTATTCTTTTCAATTTTGCTATTTTAGACGAAGGAGATCGTCCAACAAAAAAATCATCCACCATCAGCATTTGTCTGTATATAGACATATAATTGATTGCGATATATATTTCTTTTCCGGCATAAGCACTTAGATCATATTCAAATTTTGACCATGTAGCATTTGCCACTTCATTGTTTCCGTTCGATATGATGGTAAAATCATTCACATCGGTGTTGCCTTTCACAGAAACTGCAACTCTGAATTGTTCTTCTGCAAAATTGATGCCCAGAGCCTTAGCCATAAAACTTACAATGTCACCATCTTTTATAAGTATTTTGGGAGAAATAACCCAATCATTATTTGGTTTTCCATTTGCTCTGATAAAAGCAATACATTTCAGTCCACTATAGGGCATCATATCCGGATAACCCAAACGTGACGGAGTTGTCGCTGCAGGATTAAAGATTGTTGCGTATTGAGGGTCTGTATAGTGTGGATAAGTGATGTCTAAAGGTATCGGACTTGCTTTATCAAGATCTAAGCCTGTCCAAGGCGCAAATGATATGGCAAAATCGTCGTAAGATTCAAAATCGTCAAAAAAAGCATCAACATCATTGTTCCATGTAAAATCGGCAATTCCCTTACCTGTCTGAGGATCGTATGACAGTTCGGATTTTAACCCATAAGGAGTAACAACATTTTCCTGCAAAACAATAGGCAGGTCAGTATCTGCACTTAACACTAGGTTATTGTTTATGTAAGGTGCAAGCCCTTCTTTCTTTATCGTAAGTTTATATGTACCGCCCAAAATACTTGAGAATTCCAAGTATCCATTTTCCGGCAAGGTTTTATTGTAAGTAACCCCTGTGTATCCATTTTCTAAAACAACCGGAGTTCCGGACACTGATGCCCCGGTGGCTGTGGTAACTGTAATTTTTAATGTATAACGATTATTCTGGGCATCGAGTAATTCTCCACTACAAAAAAGCAGCACGAATAATATCATCAGCTTGAATAATGGCATTCTATTTTTCATAAGTTATTGGTTTATAGATGAAACGAAACGGAAATCTCTGCTATAAGATAATATAGAAGAGTTTCCGATCCGTTCATTTACTTTTTTTATTTTTTTATAATCTTTGTTGTATAAGAATCTTTTTGTGAATTTATTTTCAAGATATACACACCTGCTGACAAGCCGGCTACAGAAATCTCATTTACATCATATCCTTTATACAATACTTTGCCCGAAAGGTTTGTTATTGTTACTTCTCCTTTATAATCACCTCTAATATGAAGAGTCGATTCCACCGGATTCGGATATACAGATATATTGCTAAAATTGCTTTCGTTGATAGAAACATTTGATTTCGGTTCAAATTGTATTTCGCTCAGATTTATATCAGAACTTGTCAACTCAATGCCAGTTGCAACATAATCTTCATATCCATCTTTCTTTATATTCAATGTATAGGTTTTACCTAATGAATATACATCAAGATTGAAGTTTCCATTTTCACCACTGACGCTCTGATAAAGCAGATTGTCTGATGTGAGAGTTACAACAGCATCCTGAACAGGTGCACTCGTAACCTTATCTTTCAATATGCCTGAGACCTTCAAACCTTTTACTTCAGCCTTGAAGTAGGATGTCGGATAACCACCTCCGGAAACAGTAGAACTACTAGCCGTTGCACTAGCAAATGCCGCTATAAAATTACTTCCGGCATCAATACCAGCAGTACCATCGCTCTTGTAATATCTGCATCTGTCGCTATGTGTTGACGTATTACTAAAGAAATAGATATTATTAAAATAGTCACTGTTTGCCAATCTGTTACCTTCTATTACAACAATCAGATTTTGTCCTGCATATTCAATAGGAGTGGTCAGATCGAACCAAGCTGTTGAAGGAACCGTGTTACTTCCGGCTTTGGCAAACGTATAGCTGCTGCTCTCATACACAAGGGTCAAATCAGACGGATTCACCAATGTCTTTACATCTGCAGAAGAAGAATTTCCAATCCATACCCTGATCGGAATTGACATATCTCCGACTGTATTATAGTAAGAATAACCGACGCTTGTTATTTTAACCCCCGGATCAAGTCCCAGTTCATCTGCAAAATACAATGTTTCAGATGTTGAATATCTCCAATTACGATACAACGGCACATCGGAAGTTATTGTTCCTCCAATAGTTCCGACTTGTTTAATCAATTCATTTTCAACAGATACTTTAACAGATAGGCTTGATGTATGGTTATTGGTTAAATTTTCATCTATTCCAGCAACAACAACTGCAGAAATGGAATACGTTCCTGCAACATGAGGAGTCCATGACAAGGTCAATGTTTTTTCTTCAAGTTGAGCTATACTTACACCATTTTGTTCCGCAATCACATCATTTCCATTCATCAGTTTCACAGAATAGTTGGTTTCTGTCTGTGTTCCCTGATTTTTAAGAGTCACTGTGTATGTGGATTCTTTATTAACCTTTGCTTCAGCAGGACCAGTAAGCGATTTGGCTGTTAAATCGTGATCAGGATAAATAACCTGAGGTCCACGTACAACATCCAACAGCACTTCTTTGAGTGCAGCAAAACCCACATAATATTTTCCGGTAGAAGGTAATGTTACTGAGTAGTATTGAAATGCATCGGGAAGTTTGTTTCCATTTGCCTGACTCGCTTCAAATAACGGTGTCCAATTTATTAAATCGGATGAAATCAAAACTTTCAATAATACATCTGTGCTTGATGTCCAGTTTCTTGCATAGAAAGAAACTTTCTCTCCAGCCACTACATTCAATTGAGGCGTGATCAAAGTATCGACTTTGCTGGCAGAATTAAGATATGCACAAGAGTTGCTATCATAAGCAATAGAACCTGTTTTAAGAGACCATCCAGATCCTCTAGTTGCCCACATAAAAGGAGGGAAAGCTGTTCCGGAGAAATCTTCATAAAGATCCCCGACTCTATACAATTCTCCACTAACAGGAACTTTTGTTATATTGCCGGTTCCGTTATGTGCTATTACAAGAGTATCATTATACAAGCCTGCAAGTTGGGGTGCAAATGTTATATTGACTTCCAGAGAATCACCCGGATCCAAATCGAATGGCGGTAAATTTGTTGAAAACGGAGCATTCAACGTTACGGAAGTAATATTCAATTGAGCAATTCCTGTATTTTTTATCACATAATCGATAGTCTTCGTAGATCCTGTAGTTTTCAAAAGGCCAAAATCCACTTTTGAAGTGGAAACTTTCAACACTCCTATATAAGGAGTAACAGAGATTGAAGCCACTTTGGATTTATCATTTGTGAAATCCTCATCTCCACTCAATTCTACCTCAGCATATATTGCTGTAACATTGGGTTGTGGATTCCATTCCACATTAACAACAGTCTCACTCAAAGGCGATAATGAATTTGTTACATTTTTTGTTGCTAACACTGAATTGTCTGCAGCATTTTTCAGATATACCTTGTAAGTTGATTCTGCTGAAGTTCCCCAATTTTTGACAGTTACAGGAAAATTGACCAATGTATTCTGTTTCAGTCCGGTAGGCTGTGTCCAAGAAGTTATTAGCAAATCTTTAACCGGATAAATAGCTTGTTCTGATTGAGCCAGATCGACCGAGATGTTACTGCCTACTATACCGACAAATGTTGTTGAAGGAAGATTCAACGTCACTTGTTGATAAGCAGTAGACAATGTGACCTGCGGAGTTACATCAGCCCAATTAATCAAGTCTGTAGATGTTAATATTTTAAATGTTGCTCCTGTTGTTTTTTGTTTAACAAACAAAGAAAAATTTCCATTTACTTTAGGTGTTATTAATGTATCCGCAGTAGCATCTATAGAAGCTGCTCCAACACCGAGGTAGGCATCTGTAGATTTTGTCCAGAGATTATTCTTGACTCTCCAATAATTTGGCGGAACAATATCTTCAAAACTTTCAAACAAAGAACCAGCAGCATAGCTATTTCCAAGAAGCGTCACGGTCGCCGATCCTGACCCATTGTGAATAAATGTCACATCTTGAGTAGACGCACCAACAGCTGTAGGAGAATAACTGAAGCGGACATCTTTACTTTGCATCGAAGGTATAGTCACCGATTCGTCTAATAGACTGAATGGTGCACCTATTCCGGTAACTCCCGAAACTATAAGATCTGACAAGCCATAGTTGCTCACCGGGATGCTTTTCGTCACACTCTTTCCGGCTTCCACATAACTAAAATCCAAACTCGTTTTTGGCAAATAAATTTCTGAACCTGCCTGTATATCAGAATAAGTTATCTTAACATTAGGTAATATAGTACTAAAAGATCCAACAGGCGGAGATGTTATACTGATAGGGGTTGGTTCTGTATCCACTCCTTTATACAAAGTACGATTGCCCATTCCGCTCGTACCAAAGAATTTAGCAGCTGTGCTGTATTTATTAGATCCCCAATTTGTACGGAGGGTATTCATTTCAACAGCGATCACCAGATTTTTCAGGCCATCATATACAACAGGTCTATCTAAAGTAACCTCAGCCCAAACAGTATCATTCGTGCGTGTTGTTGTGATGTAACCTTCATAATATTTGCTCAATGTAGAGATATTTACCCAATCACTAGTCGATGAAAATACCGATTTATCCGTAGCTCCAATATATATGGAGACATAATCGTTCAAAGAATGATCAAGGTTTGATGTCTGAAACCGATAAGCAATTTTATTAATTTTTTTATTCGCAGCACCACTCAATTCTGACGCTAAATAGATTGATTGGGTATACGATCTCTTGTAATTACATTGAATCGGGGCATTAACAGACGTAACGCCAATCATATTCCCAATAATCAAGCTTTGCCCATGTATATTAGCATTGGCTAATAATACCATGAACAATGACATTAATTTGATAGTAAGTAGATTCTTTTTCATAAATCGAACGGTTTTTGAAATAGATATTATATATAAAGAGTAGTTGTACCGACTTAAAGCCGGTACAACTATAAAACTCTTCAATGATTATTTTTTAATAATCTTTGTTGTGTAAACACTTCCTTCAGAATATACTTTCAGTATATAAACTCCATTTGAAAGATTATCTACAGAAATTTCATTTACCTTTTCACCTGCAAAGACCTGCTTACCGGTTATATCACTCAATGTAACTTTTTCTGTTGCTCCAACGATATGAAGTACCGAAGTTACAGGATTTGGATAAACCGATACCACATTTGCTACATTTCCAGTGATGCCATTTTTGGGATCCACAGTGATTTCAACATCTTGTGATGTGCTCAATGCTCCATCGGATGCTTCTATCTTCAATAGATAATTATCGCTGGTAGTAGGTACCCCTGTCAATGTACCGCCATTTGTTCTAGGAACGTATGTCAACCATTTTGGCAAACCTTTGATAGTGATAGTTACAGGATCATTATCCGGATCAGAAACAGCAAAATCGTATGTATATGTTTCTCCAACTTTAATTGCTGCCTGAGACGGTGTTGTCAAGAATGAAGGTGCACGGTTGCCTGGAGCAGAGAATTGGAAGTTTTCCAAATACAAGTCATCAATAAACAAAGCAAGACCACCTTTCACATTGTGGCGAACTGCAACATAAATGTTTTGTCCTTTATATTGGCTAAGATCGACAATACATTCTTTAAACAATTTATCATCTGCATAAGCTGGTATTTCTACATCTGTAAATGTAGGAACTGCTGTGAAGCTGGCGATATCATTTGTTGTTGTACTCACCAATACAGTCAATTTACTAGCAAACCATATATCATCTGCAGCATATGATTTAGCATAAAAACGCAATTGCGCATTATCCTGAGGAGTTAATTGTTTTGTGATCAACCAGTCTACACTTTCTTTTGTAGGAGTATTTGTGCTTTCATCAGCACCAAATGCTGCCAAGACTTGGTTTCCAGAGCGAGGGAATACGTTTCTCCAATCTGAAGTTTCCCAGTTGATAACTTTAAATGCAATTGCACCACCTTTTCCAGGATAATTTATACCTGCCAATGGAACTGTTGCAAAACCATCCTGATCTATTGTTGTGAAGTCAGGGATAACAGTTGCACCATGTTGCAAATTGTCAAAAGTATAGCAATACGAATTTTGTCCCATTGCCGAACCATATACTGGGAATTCAATTTTTTGACCATCCACAAATTCGATTGTCAAAGTATCTTCAACCAGTTCTTGAGCTTTCACGGCATTGAATTCAATACCAAATTTTGTGCTCTTATTAGCTGGCAACACATAATCTGCTGCAAGTATAGTCGGTTTGAAGAATTCAGTTTTGAAACCTACAGATTTTATTTTCAGTTCATACTCTCCTTCATTAGAGAAGTTGAATATTTCTCCGGAATAATTTGTTTGCTTATAGTTTGCAATACCTGCATTCCAACGTGTACTAATTTGATTTCGTCCCGCAACCCACTCTGTGAAATTGATAACAGGCACACCTTTGCTGCTGACATATATTATCTCTACATTGTCAAGAGCAGCTCTTCCTGCTTTCATCACATTCATTGCATGGTATCTCCAGCGTGCTGTCAGGCGTTGTCCTTTATAGTCAGACAATAAAACTTTTTGTTTCAACCATTTTTTAACTTCATCATTTTGAGAACATATAGCAAGAGTTTTCCATTCAGATCCTGGAGTTTTCACTTCAAAATAGATAGAGTCTCCACCCGTAACAGTTGTTTCACTTGTGCTCTTTGTTAAGTTTGCAGGCACACCGTTACCCCAAACAAAAGATATTTGTATATCAGTATTTGTAGGAACAATTATTTCCGGCATTTGTAAAATAGCAGAATTATCATCCTTGTATGTATAAGCTGTTAGGCTCACTTTTCCATCATACGGATAACTGGTTGTCGAACTCCAACTTCCGGCTCCGGTTGTAGAAGTGATCCAACCTACAGGAGGAAAACCGCCTTCTTCAAATCCATTAAAATATGGGAATGTGCTGATTGACATATCTTCCATTGTTGTAAAGCTCCATGTCTGCACGTTTTCAGCATCGCCTTGAGCATTGAAAGGCACAACTTTCCAATAATATGTTGTATTATAAGACAAACCATTCAACACAGAAGATAATACATCTTTACCCAACACTGTACCATTAACAACCGATGTAGGATTGCTAGAATCTGTTCCTACATATAACTTATAACCATTCGTATGCAAAGTGCTTCTCCATGACAATTTCAGGTCATTTACGTATTGATTCACACTGCCTGCTGCCGGAACTGGATTAGTAACCGGTGTCGGTTTCAAATTCGCTCCATAAATCGGAGGCAACACAACATTGTCCAGATATATTGAAGAACAAACTGTTTCAAAATCAATTGTACCACTTATTTTGTAGACCCATCTGATATAACAATTGTCAGAAGCAACCATCGATCCGGTTTTCACGGTAACGCGAGTGTAAGGTAAGTCAGCATAGTCTGTTGATGTCCAGATAGTGCTCCATGTTGCACCACCATTTTTAGAGAATTCAAGATAAAAATCATTTACAGGAGCTTCTTCTACTTCTTCACCTAATGCCACAGCATAGTCAAAAGTGATATTATTGTTACCTGTTGGCAATGTTAAGCGAGGACTTGTTAAAGTTGCCAAATTCTCAAAATTAGCATTTGCAGCCTTATCTCCCGAATTAGCGACCGTTGAACTTGTCCATTTACTGTTTGTCCATCCTGTCGGAGGAAACTCTGAGCCTTCAAAACTTTCAAGAGAATATCCAGCATCGAATCCTGTTTTACTACCACTCAATGCAATACTAAGATCTCCACCATTTGTTTTCAACACCATTGTTGTTGAAGCAGCTCCTTCTTCTGTCGGAGTAAAGTATACATTAAAGAATTGACTGTTTTGAGAAGATATAGATACTTTGGCAGGATCCAGGTCTGTAGAGAAGTCTGTTCCTGTCAAACCTTCGATACTATTGATTTTTAATTCTCCGATACCCTGATTAGTAACAAAAAGTGATTCAGATGATTTCTGTTTCACACCTATATATGCATTTTCAAATCTATATGAAGTAGAACCACTTACAATAGGGCTTTCAATAGCTGTATGAGGAATAACACTTACATTATCTAATTTCACCATGTTTCCGTCAGCAGGAATGATGAGTTTATAGATAAGAGCTATTTTTACCGTTTTTCCTTTATAATTTTTCAGACTTACGGTCGAAGTATTCTTAGACCAATTAGCCCAAGGATATATAACGCCACTACGTTCAAGAGATTCTTTATCTGATGCCCACCAAATACGAGTCCATGTTGCTCCATTGTCTTCACTTACGGCAACAATAAGGTCGTAACTTTTCTTTTCCAGAATTCCAATTGACTGGGCTTGCCACAAAAATTTGAAACCATAATCCACATCTGCCGGTAAAGCGATTGAAGGTGTTATCACATACTCTTCTTTCTGGGGATCATAATCAGCCACTGCAGATGATCGTTTTTCATCTATGTACAAACCGAATTTTCCTGCTAGAGGAATATAATCCGAACTACGCCAATGCCCTCCGGCTGTTGGTTCCTGAATAGCGGACCATCCTTTATCAGGAAATACACCACTCTCAAAATCTTGAGACAACAATTCTTGCGCCCTGGTAGGCAACAAGAGCATAATCAGAAAAAATAAAAGTAAAATTTTCTTCTTGTTCATAATAATAGTTAGTTAAAAAAAATTAAAGTCCAACCTCTAGAAAAAAAATCTCTAAAGACAAGACAATACGGGTACATCAATAATTAATGCTGGAATAATATTCTCTGACGATTTTTAAAAAGCATAGTAGGTATCAAAATACAATTGTGCATCAATAAAAATTTTACACATGAATAAACAAAAGACCTTTTCTACAAATCATAATATATGATAAAAAGCAATATGGAAATTATCAAATATTATCAGGTTTTAAACCAATATGAAGCGAATAAGCAACTTATGATACAATAAGATTCTCCTATTATGGAAGACAAAGATACAAACATTCTTCAAATATTATAATATAATGAATGAAATAATAGCAAAAAAGAATCATTTTATTTAAGCAAGTAAACCCATTACTTTCTTTTATAAAAAACGAACTATAATCTGTAAAAAACATTTAGGCAACTAAATGTTGATTAAAAAATCACATCGACAAAAATAGAAAATGTAAGCCTGCATCAAAATACCGTAAATACGGTATATCCGACTTAAATTGCATAGTCCGGAATCATGAACTATAAAGATTTCATCTTTTAGAATACAAATTATAGCAGAACAAAAAAAAATATTATTTTTGAGACAAAATAATACTAAATAACCCTAGAAAATGATATTCAGATTCTTAATTTTATCAGACGAAGTAGACGATTTTAAAAGAGAAATTCAAATTGACGCAGATGCAAACTTTCTTGATTTACATAAAGCTATAATCAAATCCGTTAATTATAAAGATGAAGAAATGTGTTCTTTCTTTATATGTAGCGATGATTGGGAAAAAGAATCTGAAATTACACTCTTCGAAATGAATACAAGCTCGGAAGAAGATTCTTATACCATGGAAGGATGTCGTCTCGGCGATTTTCTTGAAGATGAAAAGCAAAAATTGATGTATGTTTTCGATTATATGACAGAGCGTGCATTTTTTATGGAACTCAGAGAAATTATAACAGGAAAAGATTTGAAAGAAGCTGTTTGCACAAAATCAATAGGTGTAGCTCCTGCTCAATCAATAGATATCGAAACATTTGAAACCAGCAATCAAACTCTAGAGATCGGGGAAAACTTTTACGGAGACGAAGGTTATAATATAGACGAGCTTGATGCCGAAGGTTTTGATGGTCTGGACAATATAGAACCCGGAAACAGCAATAATGAAGAGGGATATTGATGAAGAAACTCATTGTTCTTTTAGGCCCCACGGCTGTTGGTAAAACAGACCTCAGCCTTCGCTTAGCAGAACATTTTTGCAGTCCTATCATCTCGGCCGATTCACGACAACTATACGAAGGTCTAGAAATAGGAACAGCAGCCCCAACAAAAGATCAACTAAATCATATAAAACATTATTTCATTGGCACTCTTAATATAAACGATTATTATAGTGCCAGTGAATATGAATCTGAAACACTACAACTAGTAGCGGAGCTTCATCTGCAACACGACGTTTTGATCATGACAGGAGGTTCCATGATGTATATAGATGCTGTGTGCAAAGGAATTGACGATATTCCAACAATTGACGACGCTCTGCGCAAAGAATTATATGAACTCTTTGAGCGTGAAGGCTTGGAACCGATTCGTCAACGTTTGAGAATATTAGATCCTATAATATACAATCAGGTGGATCTGAAAAATCACAAGCGAGTGATTCACGCATTAGAAGTCTGTCTCATGACAGGAAAGCCTTACTCATCTTTCAGAACAAACAGCATAAAAGAGCGTCCTTTCCGGATAATCAAAATAGGGTTGACCAGAGATCGTGACGAACTTTACAGAAGAATCAACACGCGCGTCGATCAAATGATCGAAAACGGATTGCTAGAGGAAGTCAAAAGTCATTTCACTGACAGACATCTCAATTCTCTGAATACTGTGGGCTACAAAGAGCTATTCAAATATATGGAAGGAGAATGGAATTTGGATTTGGCCATAGAAAAAATCAAGCGGAATACACGAGTATATGCCCGCAAACAATTGACATGGTTTAAAAGAGATGAAGATATTCATTGGTTCAACCTAAGCCAACAGACAGAAGAGAACGTTTTAAATAATATATCGGAAATTGTAAATATGAAATAATTATGAGCAAATTGCTGGATACAGTCAGATGGGGAATCATTGGGTGCGGAGATGTTTGCGAAAAGAAAAGCGGACCTGCATTTTATAATATTAAACATTCGGCATTGACTGCCGTCATGAGACGAGACGAAGACAAAGCAAAAGATTTTGCCTTGAGGCATGGCGTGAAGCAATATTATACTGATGCAGATTCATTGATAAATGACCCGAATGTAGACATTGTATATATCGCAACACCTCCGGCATCTCATAAAGAATATACAATTAAGGCTTTGCAGGCAGGTAAATCGGTCTATGTTGAAAAGCCAATGGCTATAAACTTTGCCGAATGTGAGGAAATGATTCGCATAGCAGATGAAACAAAACAAAAATTATTTGTTGCGTTTTATCGTCGCAGTATGTCTTATTTCGTAAAAATAAAAGAATTGTTGGATACAAATGCTATAGGCAAAGTGCTCACTGTAGATGTAAAAATGTTGCGTGCACCGCAAGCAAGTGATTTGACTGTAAATACACAGACGTGGCGTGTTGATAAAAATATAGCCGGAGATGGTTATTTCTACGATTTAGCACCTCACACATTAGATATTCTCGATTACTTTCTGGGCGAAATCGTGGATGCTAAAGGATATAGGGACAATCTTTCCCATCTATACGAGTCGAGCGATACTGTTTCTGCGATTTTTAAATTCAAATCCGGTGTTCAAGGCATTGGACAATGGAGTTTTACAGGAAATGAAAACTACGAAGAAGACTCTGTCATTGTGCGTGGCACAATGGGAGAAATTGAGTTTGGCACATTCAACTTCAAACCCATCATATTGAAGTATGGTTCAGAAAAAAAACTTTTTGAGATTTCCAGACCTGAATGCGTAGAACAAGAATTGATTCAAACGATTGTGAGCGAACTTAGAGGAACGGGAGAATGTCCTTCCACCGCAATATCAGCAGCACGTACCTCATGGGTCATGGATATGATCATGAAATAAATGCCGACGGGGATGGTGTGATTTATATATTAACTTCTTATCGGGGAGAATAGTATATTATACAAACACCAATAAGCGCAATTGAAGCACCTATTATATCGTATCTGGTTGGAATATATTTATCGAATACGAAAGCCCATAAGAGAGACATGACAATGAAGAAACCACCATAGGTAGCATACACTTTAGCAAAATTAGATTCCTGAAGGGTAGCCACAACACCATAAAGAACCAATATAGCTCCGCCAACAACTGCATACCATAACGATTTTCCTTCTCTCACCGATTGCCAAATGAGATATCCACCACCAATTTCACATATTCCAGCAAGTATGAATATCAGAATAGATTTTATAATCATCATATTACTTATAAATTACAAAAAAATCAGGCATGTATCTGAATCATAGATAAATTCATAATCGGCAGGAGTTTAAAAATCAAGTTGCCCGAAGGTCTTCTTTCCTCTGATATAGAAACTCCATAGCAGACTTTTTGAATATATTGTCGCAATCGAAGTTTTCGTTGTTTTAATAAGGTTTTCTTGGCGCACAGATTTATAATCAGGACGAATCTGTTGAAATTCTCTCCTGGCTCTGACCACAGCTTTTGCATTTTTCCGCTTACCTGAGCATAGCATCTGAAAAGCTGCTAAATAGTCTAAGAACCAACGGATACGGAACACTTTTTTCAATTGTTCTTGAGGCATATTCTTATAAATCATCAGCAAATTATTTCTAAAATTGAGAAATGTTTTATGCGGACTTGTTTCAGAAAGTGTAGCCCCACCAACATGATATACAATCGAGGTGGGAAGACATACAACCCGCCTGCCTCTGGCATTCAGCCGCCAACACAAATCAATCTCTTCCATGTGGGCAAAAAAAGAAGCATCAAGGCCTCCGGCCTCAAAATAATCTTTTCTTCGAATTGCCAAACAAGCTCCCGTAGCCCAAAAAATATCAATAACACGATCATACTGATGTTTGTCTTCTTCCAAATCATCAAATAACCTGCCTCTGCAAAAAGGATAACCATATTTATCTATGAATCCGCCGGATGCTCCGGCATATTCAAAATGCGTTTTATTTCTTTGAGCCAGCAGTTTAGGCTGCAAAGCTGCAACGTCTTCATGAGTGTCAAAATAGTCTATAACAGGTTGAATCCAGCCCTTAGTAACCTCTACATCAGAATTGAGCAGAACCACATATTCAGCATCAATCAAGGCCAGAGCTTTGTTATATCCTTCTGCATACCCAAAATTCTGCGGTAGTAAAATTAAGTGTACTGATGGATAGTTTTTTTGTAAGAAATCAATAGAGTCATCTGTTGAAGAGTTATCCGCAACAACGACTTCTATACCCTCGCCTTTCGTAAAACCCACAACCGAAGGAAGA
>JBKECE010000276.1:0-2038 GCA_047974325.1 Dysgonomonas sp.
TTTGCACTGATAGAGCATGCCGACAAGGGAATGGGTTCTGTGTCCTTGTTCAAAGACGGAAAAGAAATATTCAGCAGAGGTTATGGCTATGCCGACGTAGAGAACAAAATTAAACCGGACAAAAATACAAAATACCGAATCGGATCCATATCAAAAACCTTTACGGCAACACTTGTGATGAAACTTGTGGAAGAGGGAAAACTTTCTCTGAATGACAAGCTCAGTGTTTTTTATCCACAAGTAAAAAATTCAGAAAAGATATCAATTGAAGATTTGTTGAGGCATCAGAGCGGCATTCATAATATAACAGATGTAACCGATTATAATAGCTGGAATACAAGCCATTTTTCTAAAGAACAATTATTGGATAAGATTGTCTCGGGAGGTAGCGATTTTTTGCCGGGAGAAAGTTTTGCTTATTCCAACTCCAACTATATACTGTTGACTTTCATCTTGGAAGATGTATCGAAAGAGCCATATTCTTCTTTGCTTGAGAAATACATCATCAAGCCATGCAATCTGAAAAACACCGGATTAGGTACAAAAATAGAGCCTAGCAAAAATGAGGCATATTCTTATATAAAGACCGACACTTGGAAGAAACAATCGGAGACAGATCTAAGCATACCGTTGGGAGCCGGCTTTCTGACTTCGACACCTTATGATCTTAACGTTTTTCTGAATGCTTTATTTGATTGCCGGATTGTGAAGAAAGAAAGCTTGGATCAGATGGTACAAATAAATAATAATTTCGGATTAGGTCTGATTCAGGTGCCTTTTTATGAACTTAAAGGCTATGGACACACCGGAGGAATAGATGGTTTCGTTTCCAATGCTTTTTATTTCCCTTCCGAGAAAGTATCCGTAGCAGTCACGTCAAATGGAATCTCATATCCGATGAATGATATTGTCACGGGTGTTTTGAGCATCTATTTTGGCAAGGAATTTGTTTTCCCTGAATTCAAAAAAGCTCAATCACTCACATCAGAAGAGTTAGATAAATATGTTGGGATATATTCTACTGCTGCATTTCCATTGAAAATCACAATATCAAAAACCGGATCTACGCTTATGGGGCAAGCAACCGGACAGCCTTCCTTTCCTTTAGAGTATGCGGGAGAGGATACATTCAGATTTGATTCGGCAAAGCTAAAACTGATCTTTAATCCTCAGAAAAAGACAATGATTCTTGAGCAATTCGGGCAGAAGTTCGAAATGACACAGGAATGATCAATTTGTGAACCGATAATCAAACTTCTTTACAAGACACATAAATCTATTTATAACCAGAATATTAGAAAGAAATTGAAAAAAGGATCATAGATTGTTGTGGATATCAAAAAGATTTAATTACTTTGTAATTCAAAGTTCTTTTGTATGGATAATAATATTGACGATCTGAAGCATATCCGCTCCATGATGGAGCGTTCTACAAAATTTCTCTCACTTAGCGGAATATCCGGTGTCATGGCTGGTACATTTGCTTTGCTTGGTGCTGTTTTCGCATATTTGGATATAAAAGGAATATTGGTTATTACAGATTCTATAATAACGGATTTTTATATTATTGCAGGAATTGTTCTAATATGTGCGGCTGCATCTGGTTTTTATTTCTCATTGCGAAAAGCACAGAAAACCAATTCCAAATTTGCCGTGAAGCAAATCATAACCGAGTTCGCTATTCCCATGGTTGTCGGAGGCTGTTTTTGCCTTATCCTGATCTATCAAAATTGTGCATATCTGGTTGGTTCGGCAATGCTCATTTTCTATGGATTGGCGCTGGTCTATGCCGGATCAAGAACGTACCGGGACATCAAGGTGTTAGGTGCTTGTGAGATTGTTTTGGGACTTTTGGCCGGAGTATTGATTGGTTATGGATTATATATCTGGGCATTTGGCTTCGGAGTTTTGCATATTGTTTATGGAATAGCAATATACTATAAGTATGACAAAAAAGTGAGCAAAGAGAATTGACTATGAAAGATATTATATCGGGGCTGAATAAGATCTTTGACAGTCGTATACGATTGGGCATTAT
>JBKECE010000298.1:0-2489 GCA_047974325.1 Dysgonomonas sp.
TTTTTAGAACTAGAACAACTCAAAAAGAATATCAGGGGTGATAATAGTAATAATTTGAAAAACTTCATGATATAAATTTATTTAGATGTTTTATAAAATCAAAGGTGGAGTTTTTTTTATAAAAAGGTTTGTATATACGCATTGAAGAGTTTAGAAGAGTATCCGCAAGTTGTAGAAACGAAGCAAACTGTTTTAATTTTGTCGCAACAACTTCTTTCTGATTCTATTATTTGCTGAGGGGGTGAATAGAAATTCCCACTATTGACAAATTAGTGCAATAGTGGGAATACTTGAGTAATTAAAGACAATTTTTACACACGAAAATTATTTCTTAACAACTTTGATTATTTGACTTTCTACCTTAATGAAATAAATTCCTTGAGCTTGTTCTGAAAGGTTAAAACTATTTTCTTTTGTCTGAAGAACCAAACGTCCTGTTGCATCATAAACTTGTTTCAATGCTCCATCTAAGAAACCTTTTACGGTTACAACGTCTGCCGTTGGATTTGGATAAATAGAAATAGCATCAGCGTCAGACTCGTCGATGGATGTCGGAGAGTCTAGCTTAAATGTAACCGCAAGTGCATGTCCCGGAGTTCTTGCTGCAGCGCCTTCTACTGTGAATGTTATTTTATTGTTATTGACAACGATATTTGCTCCATCTAGTGTTGCCTCGTCTACAATATAACCTTGAGCAGGCGTTATGTCAAATGTGATAGCATCACCATAATCTGCATCAACTTTGTTATCAGCAATTGTTCCGTATGATGTCGAGACTGTTCCGTTTGCTCCTGCATTGATGTCTATTGTGTTGATCTGTGCTCTTACATTCATTTTGTCAAATGGATCAATTGCAATGAAGTTTGTCACGGCTGTCGCATTGGGTACTAATACAACAGAAGTTACATCAACATTAGTTCCAATACTAAATGCATCGGGCGAAACCCCTAGAGTCGCTCCTTTTCCTTGTGGAGGAGTTTCTGCCAAGAATATATATTTCCTATTGACAGTACTTCCTTCTGCTAAACCAAACGCTTTTGATCCTATATATGAAACAGCCTCCTGAAAGTTTGGAGCCCAACCTGGTTTATTTGTCCCTAATGTTAGGGGAAATGTTATTTCTGTAATGTCTTTACAGTTGTAGAATGCGTTTTGACCAATACCATAGATTCCATCAGGAATTTCTGTTATAGCAATACCCGAATTGTTGAATAGGTTGTTACCTAATAGCATTTTAGATCCATCATTTAATGCGACTGAATTGAGAGAAGTGAATGCAACTTTAGTGCAATTTCGAAAAATCTGAGTGAATGATGTTATTCTCAAGTTTGCAGGAAAAGCTCCTGTTAACACTAGGTTAGAACAATCAAAGAAAGCATCGTTGTTTATAAAACCATCCATAGCTGCAGGCAACCCATTAGGTATAGTTAAGTTTATACACGAACGGAATGCCTCTGTTTCGATAGTTTTTAAACTTGCAGGCAAATCGAGGTTTGTGAGTTTGGTGCAATTAGCAAAAGCACATTTTCCGATGATTGTCATATCTCCGGGTAATGAAACGGTTGTCAATTTCGTTAATTGAGCAAATGCTCCCGTATTTGTTGCCGGATATCCGGTTTCTACATATTTTCCACCACTCCATGTAAGTTGCCCTTGTATTTTATTATCTAAAAGTTTCATTTCAGATAAATCTAATGTTTCAACATTAAGGAAACGATTGCGTACTGCTCGCAAATCCATCCACGAATATAGGCCTTCTCCTGTAAGTTTGACTGATGTGACCGCATTCCATGTGGCTAATTCGTCTGTGAATCCGGCATCAATCAATATGTCTGTTATGACACCGTAGATAAAATTATATTTATCTGCATCTGGATTATACTGTGTTGTTAGAGGAGTTGTTGCATCAAGATCTATAACTATAGACTTGCCATCTCCGGTGATGGATGACTGCGAGAAGACTCCATTCACAGCAAATAGTGTTAAAAGCAAAAATGAGTAAATCTTTTTCATTTTCATAATTATAAAGGTTAAGTTAGGAATTAATACTTTTCTTGTTTTCTTTTTGTATTTGTGTTTTGGTATAAGCAAAGCTATAAAATTGATTGTCGGTTGGCTTGCACTCAAAATTGAATCGTTGTAGAAACTGAAGCATTGTTTTCGTTTTGGTCGCAGATGTGTTAGGAAATGTCGCAGAGGTTAAATTGTGCTCTAGTAATTAGGTGGTTAAGTTTGTTATAGATCTTTTTTTATTGCGACAAAAAATCCATTTTCGACAATTGGTTTTTATTCAGCAATGCTACATAATCCTATAATGCTGGGCTATTTGTGCAACTCAAATAGATATGTATTCAATAAATTTGTAAAGAGCAAAAAACTCTTGTAATCACTTAAATTTATTATATGTCAATGAAAAAACTGATTCTATTAATTTCTGTATTCTTTTTACACAACCCTTCTTCTGCACAGAGTATCTTGGTTGAAACTGA
>JBKECE010000154.1:0-2611 GCA_047974325.1 Dysgonomonas sp.
CCAACGCATCGGCAACTATGAAATTACTACCTCCGATAAAAATAAAGTCTTTTAGTGTAGCTTTCGATTTAGCTGCTTTTATTGCTGCTTCGACTGTCGGATAAGCATCACCTTGTAAACCTACATTTGTAGCCATATCTTTCAATTGATTCTCATTCAAGGCACGTGGAACAGAGGCTTTGGTGAAATAATAAGTTGCAGATTTAGGAAGTATGGCTAATACTGCCGAAATATCTTTGTCGTTGACCATACCCAAAACTATATGCAAGCGATCATATTTTTCGGAACGAAGTTGATCGGCTATATAACTGAATCCACCTACATTGTGACCAGTGTCGCAAATGATCTTGGGATTGCTTTGCTGTATTATCTGCCATCTGCCCATCAGTCCGGTGAGTTTTGTAACCATTGCAAAACCTGTATAAATTGCTTGTTGCGGGATGGATATGTCTTGTTTACGCAAGACATCGATTGTGCATAGCACTGTTGCGGCATTTTTTATTTGAGGCAAACCTCCTAGTTCTCCTTTCAGATTAGGATAAGCTTCGGTCTGAAAAAGCCATGATCCGTCATCCAGCTTGTCTGATGCGATTATCGGATTTTGATCTTGTGCAAATCTTATGGGTGCATGTTCTGTATCAGCTTTCATTTCGAATACTTTTCGCACTTCTCCTTCGGCTTCCCCGATAATGACAGGAGTGAGGTGTTTGATTATTCCGGCCTTTTCGAAAGCAATTTTTTCCAATGTATTTCCCAGAAATTGGACATGGTCGAAACTAATATTAGTTATTACCGAAACGATAGGAGATATAATATTCGTACTATCGAGACGACCACCCAATCCAACCTCTATGACAGCAATGTCTATTTCTTCATCGGCGAAATAAGTGAAAGCCATCATCATTGTCAATTCAAAAAAAGATGGATGGATCGGTTCAAAATGGGTTTTGTGCCGGGCTACGAAGTCAATGATATATTGTTCCGGTATTTTTTCGCCATTTATGCGTATCCGTTCTCTGAAATCAATCAGATGCGGTGATGTATAAAGCCCTACTTTATAGCCTGACTGTTGAAGTATTGAGGCTAATAGGTGTGACGTGGAACCTTTTCCATTTGTGCCTGCCACATGGATTGTTTTGTATTTGCGATGTGGATGATCTAAATAATTGTCGAGGGCAAGGCTGTTGTCCAATCCTTCTTTATAGGCCTTTCCTCCTACGTTCTGATAGACAGGGAGCTGATTGTAAAGATAATGTATTGTTTCTTCGTAATTCATAATCATAAAAGTGGAGTGAACATCCGCATAACGGACTCGGAAAACCGATGAAAATGTGACCTTGTTTCCCATCTCACCGGATCTATAATTTCCGAAAACAGTAGATCGTTATAAAATATCTCTTTCGCCTGAATCGCCGTTTCACGGTTGTAGATGAATGCGTCAATCTCAAAATTGTGTTCAAAACTACGTACATCCAGATTGGCTGACCCTGTTATGGTAAGGCTATCGTCAATCACCATCAGTTTGGAATGGATGAACCCGTTGGTGAAGAAATATACTTTTACTTTTGCATTGATCAAATCTTTTATATAAGATTTGGTTGCGATGTGCACAAACGTTGTATCTGACTTCTTAGGTATGATTAGACGTACGTCTACACCTCGCATTGCGGCTGTTTGTATTGCCAGAAGCAGTACATCGTTTGGAATGAAGTATGGTGTCTGCATGTAGACATATTCTTTGGCATTAGTTAGTGCCTGAAACATCCCCTGCAAAATCTCTCTGAACTCACCTGTGGGACCACTGGTCGCAATCTGCATTAGGTTATCTCCCTGAGCTGCCAGTTGCGGAAAATATTTGTTTGAAGAGAGAAATTCGGAACGGGAAGCATACCAATCCGTCACAAATGAGTTTTGCAAACCGTAGACGGCTTTACCTTCCAATTTGAAATGAATGTCGCGCCAGATACCGCCATTGATTCCGTTTATGTATCTGTCTGCGATGTTCATGCCACCCATAAAGCCGACAATTCCATCCACAATGACCACTTTACGGTGATTCCTGTAATTGACACGGCTAGTCAGGAGCGGAAATTTCACTTTCAGAAACGGTTCCACCTGCACACCGGCTTTCTGCATATGTTTATAGAATTTGTTTTTTGCACGCCACGACCCCACATCGTCATATAAAACTCTAACTTCTATTCCTTGTGCAGCTTTGCGCATTAATATCTCCCGAACTTGTTTACCAATATTGTCATCCATAAAGATATAATATTGCAGATGGATGTGCTTTGTGGCTTTTTCGAGTTCTTCAAAGAGAGCCTCAAATTTTTCCGCTCCGTCCGAGTAGAAAGTTATTTTATTTCCTCCATATAAGGGTGAAGTTTGAAGTTTATTAAGCAAGTTCACAAGACCTTTGTATTCGAACGGAGCATTCAAAGCTTCCATCATTCCCTGACTACCAAGAGCTTTGTTATTCAACCTTTTTGCCATTTTACGCGACATGAGTCGTTTTTTTCGGTGGTCTTCACCAAAAAAGAAATAAATGATCAGACCGGCAAGTGGAAGCAATAGTAAGACAAGCACCCATGATATTGTTTTGAGAGGATTG
>JBKECE010000177.1:0-1963 GCA_047974325.1 Dysgonomonas sp.
GTGGTATCGGCAGTTTCTTAGTTGCCTCACAAAAAATGGGATACTCTTCAATTTATGGGGCAGATATTGATAATAATGCTGTATCGTTTATAAGGAAAGAATATGGCATAGACAATGTGGAAGTCATAAACACCTTAGGTAATACAGGTAAGGAAGTACTGAAAAAGCTAAACCTAAACGAGGAATGTGACTTTGTTATTGGAAACCCACCCTATGCACCTATTGCTAAAGATATAGTAATCGATACCAATGATTATTTATTTTTAAGGACTGTTAAAGACTCTGGGAGCAACCTATTTGTTGGTGCGTTGTATAGGGCTTTTGAACTTGCTAAGCCTAATGGAGTTATTTCATATATTATCCCCAAAAACTTATTACATGTAGCTTCTTACGGTTTACTTAGAAGAACGATTTTAAACGAAAAAAGAATTATTTCTATAATTGATATTGGTAGATATTTTAAAAGCGTTCGTGGAGAGCAAATTATACTTACACTTCAAAATAGTTTTGTGCAACAGAACAGCATTGAAATTTACAAGTATGAAGATAACGAGTTTATAAAAAAACTTGACGTACCTCAGAATTTTTATAATGATGAAATATTATTGTTTGATAGTAAGGAAGATTTTACAATATTTCAGACTTTAGAAAAAGCTTATAAAAAGTTTAGTGATATATGCACAGGATATGTAGGAAGAGGTAAATCTAAAGACGATAATGCCATAACTGGTAAGGAAATTCGTAAATTTTCATTTAAAAACACACCTGTTCCTAAAAAAGGTAACAAGGTATTTATCCAAAACATATATAGTGCAGAAGCTGGAATTATTGCAAGTTTTGCAGGGGATTTAGAAGCCTCTGAAACTGTAACAGTTTTTACAGATGGTGATGAAAAAATGTGTCGCTATATTTTAGGGGTATTACATTCAAGATTATGTAACTACTATCTGTTAAAGTTTTGCTTTAATAATTCTAGGTTGACTATGCACACAGATGCAAAATATTTAAAAAAATTACCCTTAGTTATTGAAGACACTACTTTTCTTAAAACTATAAGTATTGTAAAGTCTTTAGAAACTATGGAGCATATGAGTGACTTATGGTTTGAGATGGTGGAGTCCTTAAATGAACTTATATATCAAACGTACGGTATTGATAAAGCAGAGCAAGTTCATATCGATAATCAAATGAAAAACATACAATCTCAGAGGTGGAATAATGATAAACGAGGATAAGAAGTGTAACAATTTAACAGGCAAAGAGTGGTTGCAAAACTCTTTTAGTATATGGAGAGATTTAAGTAAAACTAAGGAAGAAAAGGATTTAAAACATCCAGCGTCTTATCCTGTATCTTTATGTGAAAAGTTGATTAGAACTTTTTCAAAAGATGGGGCATCAATTTTAGACCCTTTTAATGGAACAGGCTCTACACTTGTAGCTTCTCATAATTTAGGTAGACCTGCAACAGGAATTGACTTGTCTGAGGATTTCTGTGCTATTGCTCATGAAAGAGTAGGTCATGATGATAGTATACATATAATAAACGGAGATAGCTTTGTAGAGTTAGAAAACCTAGAACAAAATACTTTTGATTTGTGTATTACTTCACCACCATATTGGGATATTTTGAATATGAAACGAAGTGCTGATGGAAAGGAAACCGTCAACTATTCAGAAAAAGAAAATGATGTGGGAAATATTCCTAACTATAAAGAATTTATTAGTAGTTTGGGTGATCTCTTTTCCAAAGTAAATAAAGCTTTAAAACCTGGTGCCTATTGTTTAGTTAATGTAATGGATATTAGAAAAAAAAGTGAGTTTTATCCTTTACATAGTGATTTAGCGACAGAGTTGCAAAAGCACGGTTATATTTTTGATGATATTATTATATGGGATAGACAACAAGATTACAATAATATGAGACCGTTAGGATATCCTTATAAATATCGAATTAACAAAGTGC
>JBKECE010000231.1:0-3004 GCA_047974325.1 Dysgonomonas sp.
TAACTTCGGTTATTCCTATTCTGATGAACGATCCCGAATTGGATATATTTTGCGTGGGAAGTGAATTTACGGAGGATGAGAAATATTTTTTCAGGGCTTTAGACATAGAAAACAGAATAAAACAGAGTTTTGTTGCCGATGAAGATCTTTATGCTGTTTATAATCGTGCCGAGATGTTTGTATATCCATCCTACTATGAAGGCTTTGGTATACCTATCTTAGAGGCTTTTCAGGCAAAATGTCCGGTAGTGTTGGCCTATGCCAGCTGTTTCAGCGAAGTGGCGGGAGATGCAGCTCTCTATTTTCAGCCCAAATCACCAGATCAGCTAAGGAACAATATAATGTCTTTGCTCAATGATCCCATGTTGCGTGGAGAATATATAGCAAAAGGATCGGAACGATTATTGCATTATTCGTGGAAAAAGAGTGCTTTGGATACAGTCAGTGTATATAAAAAAATAGTGGAGACCAGACGATGAACAAAATTTCTGTAATAAGCATAACATTCAATAATGCAGCAGGTTTGCGTCGCACAATAGAAAGTGTAATACAGCAAACTTACACTAATTATGAATTCATTATTATAGATGGAGGATCATCAGACGAAAGTGTTGAGATCATTAAACAGCATGAACGACACATAACTTATTGGGTAAGTGAATCCGACAGAGGTATATATAATGCGATGAACAAGGGGCTGGCTGTTGCTAGCGGTGACTATGTTCATTTTCTCAATGCAGGAGATGTGTATGCTGCACCCAATGTTTTGGAGCAGTTTTTTAAAGAATTGCAGCAGGCAGCATTTATCAGAGGAACTCAAATTTGTAATTATGGAGATCGAACAGAAATCTGGACAAACTTGGGTGAAGAAAAAGTGACTCTTTACAGTATGTATGAAAATACCATACTGCATCAGGCAACTTTCATCAGGCGAAATTTATTTGATAAATATGGACTATACGATGAAAATCTGAAAATAACATCTGATTGGAAATTCTTTTTTCAGGCTATTCTAGGAGGAGAAGACTCTCTGTTTCTGAATATTCCGGTTGTAGACTTTGAAATGTTCGGCATCAGCACAAGTCCTGAATACGGAACATTGCATAAGCAAGAGAGAGCTGCCGTTATTAAAGAACTTATGCCTGCTAATCTTTTGCCGGATTATGAACGGTTGTTTGCTTCGAAAAAAGATGCATATATAGTACGCTTTGTCAAATCAAATAAATTTTTCTTTTGGATGTTTAAGGTAATTCGGAAGATTTGTCTAAACATTGGAATCGGGGAAAAATAAATAGGAAAATTCTTTCAGAAAGTGTGTGCGGTGCTAAGATTAACAAAAATATGATAGATTATTATTTTCTTTCCTTTACTTTTGTAAAAAGGAGACTATTCTTATGGAGCGTATTTTTTTGATTGGGTATATGGGTGTTGGTAAAACCACGCTGGGTAAGGGTTTGGCAAAAACCTTGAACTATGAATTTATAGATATGGATCAATATATTCAATCACGATATTTAAAAACCATTGCACAGCTTTTTGATGAGTTTGGGGAAGAAGGATTTAGAAAAATAGAAAATAAAATTCTAGAAGAAGTGTCAGACATTGAGGATGTCGTTATATCTACAGGCGGGGGAACACCTTGTTTCTATAATAATATGGAACGCATGAACCAAAAAGGGAAAACAGTCTATTTAAAAGCTGACCCACACATATTGACTCAGAGGTTGATTCACTGTAAAGATAAGCGTCCTTTGCTGAAAGATAAAACAGACGAAGAATTATTCGAGTTCGTACAAACCAATCTAGAAAAAAGAGAACCCTATTACAGTCAGGCAAAGTATATATTTGATCCAGATGATCTTGTTAGTAGGGATGAACTTGATAAATATATTGATGCTTTAATTAAATTATTAAAATAAAAACTTTATGACAAAATTGAGACTTATCATACTATCTGTTTTAGTTGCTATTTTCTGCAGCCCGAATAGTAAGGCACAAAATGGAGTAGGGGGCACGCCTCCTAGTTTTAAATATAGCAATGAACGATTGAGGTTTGTGCAGCAACCGTTCACTACGCCGATCAATTTCAAGATAGAGGATTTGAAAAAAGAAGATGCGATTACTAATAAAACAGGGATGCCACTCCGATTTGCTCAAGCGATCCATGCGGATCTAGATATAGACAAAAATGGAAAATGGTCTACACTTGACGATGGGCAAAAAATCTGGCAATTGCCAATAAGCTCACCCGGTGCAAATGGTTTGATCGTTTCATTTTCAGAGATGTACATACCTGAAGGAGCACAACTCTTCATTTACACTGCTGATAAGAGCCAGATTGTCGGAGCTTATACACATAATGAAAACCGAAATGGTGGTGTTTTTGATAGTCCTGTACTTTTTCAGGACGAAGTCATATTGGAATATGTGGCTTCAACGATTTCTACTGAAGAACCGCGAATCAAATTGTCAGATATCGGTTATGTATATAATCTAAAAAATACTAATAGTCAGGATATTTCCTGCATGGTTAATATTAATTGTCCTGAAGGAGATAATTGGCAATTACAGAAAAACGGAGTACTTCAGATGTCTATGAGATTCAGTGATGGCTGGTATTATTGTTCTGCGTCATTAGTAAACAATGCAAGGAATGATGCTACCCCATATATATTGACAGCAGACCATTGTATTGCCGATGGGTCGGATACTATTACTTTTGAAACCGTTAAATTCCAATTTTTCAGAGAACGTAGTGGTTGTACTACTGTGAATTATACAACTCCGACGATTCAAGAAACGATGATTGGTGCAGAATTGCTAGTCGATCTATCTATTTATGGAAAATCGGATGGTGTCTTATTGAAATTGAGAGATTCAATCCCTACCGATTGGAATGTGTATTATAATGGTTGGGATGCGTCTAATATTGCAGCCACAAGCGGGGTGTCTATCCATCATCCGGATGGAGCTGTTAAAACAATTTCTACATTTACGGAGTCGT
>JBKECE010000137.1:0-1639 GCA_047974325.1 Dysgonomonas sp.
ACGTATATGCCAATTACGATTTGCGCGAGTTTGAGCTTTTCAAGATGTATGTCAGCCTCAAGCCCGCGGTGAATTACGATTCCTTATCTGAAATAACACAGGTAAAAGCTTACAGCATACAGCGCATTGTGTCGAAAATCAAGAAAGACATACAGGAAAATCAGGACTTCTTCCGCCGCTGGAAGGAAGTGGGGTGAACCAGCCCCTCCAGCCTCTTAAAATTTATCTGCGCTCTTTGATGTCTTTGTTTAAAATAAGTCGATATATTCTTTAAACATATACAATCTGTTTCTTTGCGAACCGGTTATCTCTTTTAATACTCCGGCCTTCTCCAAATCGGCTATTAACGTATATGCCGTTGGTTGGGTTTTTTGAATTATATCGGCAACTTTAGTAACAGATATGACGGGTCTTTTGTACAAATAGTCCATAACTAAGCGCGCGCTAGCACCTCTTTTACCTAATTTATCGAGTCTGGAATCAACAGATTTTTGTAACTGAAAAATCGCATCGAAGGTTTCTACTCCTTTTTTTGCAGTTTCGGTCACACCCGACAAGAAGAATCTTAGCCATTGATCTATATCATTGTGGGTTCTTACTCTCATCAGGTTGTCGTAATACAACATTCTGTTTTTCTCGAAAAAATCAGACAAATATAGAATTGGTTGTTTTAGTACGCCTTTGCTTACCAAATACAGAGTTATCAACAGGCGTCCCACACGACCGTTACCATCTAAAAACGGATGGATTGTCTCAAATTGATAATGTATAAGAGCTACTTTGATAAGATCAGGTATATTATAACTTTCATCATTTGCAAATTTCTCGATGTCGGAAATAGAATCGGCCACACTGGTATGTACAGGAGGGACAAAAACAGCATCGTTAATAGTAGCTCCACCTATCCAGTTTTGACTTCGTCTGAATTCACCCGGCTGTTTGTGGTATCCTCTGACTCCTTGCAGAAGTATTTTATGCGCCTGTTTTATTAGTCTTGCCGAAAAAGGGAGCGTATGCAATAACTTGACGGCCTCGTTCATTGCTTCTATATAGTTTTGAACCTCACCCCAATCGTTACGCCTCTCGCTGGATATATCAGATTCATTTAAGAATGCCTCTTCCATGTTAGTTTGAGTGCCTTCTATTTTCGAAGATTGCGTTGCTTCTTTTGCTATATGCATCTGAATAAACATATCTATATCAACATATCGGGAGTACATATCCAATTGCCCCAATTGCCTGTCAGCTTTGCTTAAAAGATTAACGACATCCATATTGGTGATCTGCCAATTGCGGCATAACTCAGTCGGTTGGAAACTATTGTATGACCCCTGACTAATAAAAACACCGGATTTAAAAGATTTCATATATCCAAAAATTTAAACAAAGATAATGTTATTAAAATAAAATAGCAAGAAATTTAAATAACAAGAATATTACTTAAACAAAACAACGATTAATTTAAATAACAAAAACATTATTCAAATTTCAATACTCATTTTTTGAATAAGCTTCTATAAACAAATTTATCTATACCATATGGAAACATGGATTATAATAACAATCATTGGCATGACCACACTGGTGTCTCTCTACTGGGGCAGCGTGCTGTCAGTCAAATTGCCTGAACTGGACAGCC
>JBKECE010000167.1:0-5121 GCA_047974325.1 Dysgonomonas sp.
TAATAGATAAAGTAAAATCAAGAACTCCAGATCACAGTTTTTATTACTGCCCTACACCCGATGGATTTTCTGGAGTTGTCTTGGCGGGAGAAGTTGATGAATACGCTTATACAAATGAACCCTTAACAATAGGCGGAACTACTGAAAAATCCCAAGGGAAAAATTATCGCAGAACAGATAAAGAATCTATAGAAGAATCCAAGCAATTTTTTAATGATAATTTGAATAAGAGAATGCATCCTGAATTAGCGTCCCAATGCTACTCTCCTTTGACCACCCTGATGACTGCTGACTATTTGTTAACGGCAAAAGACTTACCAGGATGGCCTGGTAAGTTTGAACCAATCTCTTTTGATGCATTAATTCGCGCTTCGTTTAAGCTAATTGAAACGAGTCCATTTGAAAAGAGTGTTTTGGTTAGAGAGTTGAAAATTCTTAAGGAAATAGCAAAACAACATGATTTGTTAAATTTATTCAATACCTTATTTTCTAAAACAAAATGTAAAACTTATGTTAATGATGAAGTATATGGTTTTGTTATTACAAATTTCATAAGATTTGAAGGTTCTGAATTAGGAATCAAAAACATCTATGATGCATCACTTGCAACAAATTTTGTTTATAGTTTTTTCAATAGTATTTCAATAAAGTCGTTTGTCTTCTTTATGAAAAATAGCTATAAAATACTTATTAGAAGTAAGATATACAAAAGAGAAAAACTTCCCAATATTAATGAGATATAAATGTTATTATGACAATATTCAAAGATAAAACCCTATTGATTACCGGAGGAACAGGTTCATTTGGAAATGCAGTACTAAGAAGATTTCTGACCACTGATATTGGTGAGATTAGAATATTTTCACGTGATGAAAAGAAACAAGACGATATGCGTCATGAGTTTCAAGCGATGATGCCACGCGTAGCTGAAAAAATTAAATTTTACATAGGAGATGTGAGAGATATAGCCAGTGTGAGGTATGCCATTCATGGTGTTGACTATGTCTTTCATGCCGCGGCATTAAAACAAGTGCCTTCCTGTGAGTTTTTCCCATTAGAAGCAGTAAAAACTAATGTTCTTGGTACGGACAATGTGTTAACAGCCGCCATAGATGAGTCTGTTAAAACCGTAATTTGTCTTTCTACCGATAAGGCTGCCTATCCCGTTAATGCCATGGGGACGTCTAAAGCAATGATGGAAAAACTTATTGTAGCCAAATCAAGGACAGTTGATCCTGCTAAAACAAAAATTTGCTACACACGTTACGGCAACGTATTGTGTTCTCGTGGTTCTGTTATACCTCTGTGGATTGATCAAATAAAACGTAATCAGCCAATAAGTTTGACCGAACCTTCAATGACAAGATTTATAATGTCTTTAGATGAAGCTATTGACCTTGTTGTATTCGCATTTGAGAATGGAACTAGTGGTGATATCCTTGTACAAAAAGCACCCGCATGTACAATTCAAACACAAGCGGAAGCTGTATGCGAATTATTTGGTGCAAATAAAAAAAATATCAAAACAATAGGAATTCGTCATGGAGAGAAAATGTTCGAAACCCTTCTTACAAATGAGGAATGCTCGAATGCAATTAATATGAACAATTATTTTAGAGTTCCGAATGACAAAAGAAGCTTGAATTATGACAAATATTTCATAGAAGGGGATATTGAAAGGAATTTACTTACAGAATTCAAAAGTCTTAATACAGAACTGTTAAATATAGAACAAGTGAAACAGAAATTACTTTCTCTCGAATATATCCAAGAGGAAATTAAAAATATAAACGGAAATTAATATGAATATTTTAGTTTTAGGTTGTAATGGCATGGCCGGACACACAATTTCTTTGTATTTGAATGAACAAGGACATAAAGTATTGGGGTTTGATAGGACTAAATCAAAAAATGTAGAGAGTATTATAGGCGATGCACAAGATGTTCAACAGTTAAAACAAATTGTTTTACAAGGTAAATATGATTCGGTAATTAACTGCATAGGTGTTTTGAATCAGTTTGCAGAACAAAATAAGTCTCAGGCTGCTTTCTTAAATGCTTATTTACCGCATTTTTTGGCAGATATAACTAAAGACACCAATACGCAAATAATCCAGATGAGCACAGACTGTGTGTTTTCTGGTAAAAGAGGCGCTTATGTCGAGAATGATTCTCGTGATGGAGAAACTTTTTATGATAGATCGAAAGCACTCGGAGAGTTAGAAGACTCCAAGAACATAACATTGAGAAATTCAATCGTTGGTCCCGATATTAATCCCAACGGGATAGGACTTTTTAATTGGTTTATGCAACAAAAAGATAAAGTTAATGGCTACTCTAAGGCTATGTGGACAGGACAGACGACCCTTCAACTTGCCAAAACAATGGAAGTAGCTGCTATGAAGAAAGCACATGGCCTATATAACACCGTTCCTGATCATTCAATTTCAAAATACAATTTACTCGTTCTTTTCAATCGCTATTTTAGAAAAAACTCATTGGATATAAATCGTATTGATGGCATTAATGTAGACAAATCACTTAAACGTACGAGATATGAATTCAATTATGAAATACCAGACTATGAAACGATGATTTCAGAAATGGCTGATTGGATTAATAAACATAAGGATATGTACCCTCATTATAATATTTAAACTTTCGATATGAAAAAGCTAAAATTGATGACCATCATCGGGACAAGACCTGAAATTATTAAAATGTCTGCAATTATAAAAAAATGTGACAGGTACTTTGAGCATACCCTTGTCCATACCGGACAAAATTATGATTATACATTAAATGAGATCTTTTTTAAGGATCTTGGATTGAGAGAACCTGATTGGTATCTTGGGGTAACGGGAGAAAATGTTGGATACACAATGGGAAACGTAATAAGCAAATCATTCGATCTGATGTCTAAAATAGAGCCCGATGCAATAATTGTATTAGGAGACACAAATTCATGTTTATGTGTAATTTCAGCCAAGCGTCTCAAGATTCCGGTATTTCATATGGAGGCAGGAAATCGTTGTAAAGACGAAAATCTTCCCGAAGAGGTTATACGTCGTATTGTTGATGTAACTAGTGACATTAACCTATGTTATTCAGAACATGCTCGTAGATACTTAATTGATTCTGGTGTTAAACCGGAATACACTTTTGTCGTTGGTTCGCCAATGGCTGAAGTTTTAGAAGAATATAAAGATAAGATAGATGATAGTGTCATATTGGAATCATTAAATTTAAAATCGGCAGAGTATATTTTACTTTCTGCTCACCGAGAGGAAAATATCGATATAGAATCCAACTTCTTCTCATTAATGAATGCTATAAATACTGTGGCAGAAATGTATGATTTGCCAATTCTTTACAGTTGTCATCCACGATCAGAGAAATTTATTCAACAAAGAAAATTTATTTTCCACAATCGTGTGATAAGACATAAGCCACTCGGTTTTCTTGATTATAACAAGCTCCAAAAGAATGCTTATTGTGTAATTTCTGACAGTGGTACTTTACCTGAAGAAAGTGCTGTCTTAAACTTTCCAGCTGTTTCAATTAGAACATCGACTGAACGTCCAGAAGCTATTGAGAAGGGTGTGTTTACAATTGGTTCTATTACAGCTAATCAGATTATTCAAGCAGTTAATTTAGCCGTTGATTTGTACAAAAATGGGAATTATCCATCTACTGTTGATGTTTATGCTGATAAAAACATCTCAACAAAAGTTGTTAAACTTATCCAGAGCTACACAGGTATTGTTAATAAAATGATATGGAGAAAATTGTAGATAGAAATAAACATAGTTCGTATCTTTAAATAAATTCTATTCATCATGTATAATTTATTTTTAGTTCATCATATATGAAAAAAAAGAAATTACTTTTGATTACAACTATTTATCCGGCCCCTGACCTAAAATATGGTACGAAAGTGCTACATTATTTCACCAAAGAGTGGGTTAAAATGGGTTATTCTGTTGATGTTTTGCATTTTCAGGTTGTATATCCACATTTTTTTTATTTTATAGCTAAAATATTCAGAGGCCTTATTGCAAGTATAACAGGAGCTATTGTAAATACTGAACGTCAATTTACTGATGTGAATTATATTATTGATGGAGTCAATATCAATAGATTTCCAATATTCAAGAAAGTGCCTATGGGTAAATTCTCCATTACTACGTTAAATGAACAAATAACAAAGATAAGAGATATCTATTTTAGTGATAAAAATTATCCTTTTGCAGTATTAGGACATTTTGCAAATCCACAATTGTATATTATCAATGAATTAAAAAAACAATTTCCAGATATTAAAACATCTCTGACAATGCACGATGGTGGAACAACAATAAGAAACATCTTTCCCGATACAGATATTATGAAAGGAATTGACATTTGGGGATTTCGCTCACAATCTTTTAAAAATCAATTTGAAAATTTGCACGAAGGAGTTGTATCAAATAGCTTCATGTGTTATTCGGGCATCCCTTCCTATTATTTTAATAATATTAATCGTAGGAAATTTTCGAGTAAACTTTCCAAGTTTATATTTATTGGCGATTTTATTCGATTAAAAAATATAATTTCTATCATAAATGCCTTATATTTATCTTATCCTGATAAAGATTTTCAATTAGTATTAATAGGTGATGGAGCTGAGGAAGGTAGAATAAGAAGACATGCCAGTCGATTAGGAATAAAAGAAAATATTTCTTTACTTGGAAGACTTGATAGAAATGACACAATAAAGCCAATAGATAATTCTGAATGCTTTATAATGATCAGTTCTCCGGAGGCTTTTGGATTAGTGTACATAGAAGCTATGGCAAGAGGCTGTTTGACAATAGGTTCAAAGAATCAAGGTATTGATGGCGTGATAAAGGATGGCTATAATGGCTTTTTATGTGAGCCTGGCAATGCTGAAGAATTATCTGCAATAATTAACAATATAAATGTTATGTCTGCCGAGAAACGTAAAGAGATATCTGACAGAGCCGTTGAAACAGCTAAAAATATGACTGATGAGAAAGTAGCACTAAACTATATTAATGAAATAGAATCGATTCAATGAAAAGGGTGAGCATAATTCAGTTACCAAAAATTATTGACAAA
>JBKECE010000178.1:0-5215 GCA_047974325.1 Dysgonomonas sp.
ATGGTGCGCGATTCATGTGAAAGGCAATAGGAAATAATACAATCGTTTTTCCTGTTTTTTCTACAATATATTTGGCCCAAGGAAGATATTTGGTCCATGTTTTTTCATTGAATCCATGAAAAAACAGGATGATATCATTCGCTTTTTTCTGTTTTTTAGGTGATAATGTATGATAGCGGAATTTAAGATTTTCCGTTATTTCGGCATCTGTCTTGTTCAGCATTTCCTGAATGATATCCGGTTCGTATTCGATATTTGTACCGACCGGAATATATTCATAGTCATCCTTATTGTCGTCACCTCCGGGTAATATAGACCTATAATTAGATTCAAAACTAAAATTTTGCATCACGGTGTTTTCGTCTATATCTATCAGACTGTCAACATAGTTTTCTGCATCTTTGAGTTTGTTAAAAATATCTATATACTTCATATCGTTATATGTTTTTGTACTATATAATTATGTATGCAAAGATAAGAAGTCTTTGTGAAAGCAGGTTACAAATCTGATGTATCGTGCCTACCGATTATGCCAAAGGCTGATTGTTTTTTGCACTTTTTTGTTGAATTATTTAAATCAATCTTCTTCTTCTTCTTCATATTTTTCCAACTCGTTTTCGTAAAACCCTAGAGCCTGTTCTATGAGGTCTTGCATGATTTCATTTTCAACAGTTGTTTCGTCCAGAATCTTATATTCTTCCGAGTCTACATCGATTATAAAACTCGGATTTCCCGTATAAACGACATACGTGTTTTCAGGAAAATCATCATTGTCTGCAATTAAAAATTTAGGTAAGTCCATAAAACTGGGTTGTTTTTATTTATGATTAAATTGAATTATATAGTAGATCCGATCGTAAAGATACTGATTTTTGCATTTGAAGACAGTAAAATTGTTTTGACGCATTCTTCGAGAGTTGCTCCTGTTGTGATTAAATCATCTATCAGAAGAATGTGTTTGTTTTCGAAATCGGAAAGATTGTTCATTGCAAAAACTCCTGATATATTATCATATCTTTCGGTTTTCGATTTCGACGTTTGTGATTTATTGTTCACTATGCGAAAGACAACATCATCCCTGATTGGAATTCCTGTTCCGGCAGATAATCCTTTTGCTATCATAAGACTTTGATTATAGCCGCGTTTTCTGAGACGTTTGGTGTGCAAAGGAACAGGTACGATGTAATCAATGTTTTTCAAGAACAATGTTCCTTGTAAGTCTTTTGCAGACATCTTACCCAACCAAACTCCTATTCCCGGATTGTTTTTGTATTTGAGTTCATGTATAATGTGCTGTAAACTGCCTCCTTTTACGAAAAACATGTAGGATGCAATTCTGACAAAAGGAATACGTCCCGCGAGAAGCTGCTCTACAGGATTATCCGCTTGTTTATAGTAATTTGTTTTAGGTAAGAGTGATAGGCAATTGAGACAAACGAATTCTTCACTGTCCATCAAGCTGGTTTCACATACCACGCATATATGAGGAAAAAACAGATCGAGAAGGTGTTTAAAAATATTTTTCATCGTCGGTCTGTTTTAATATTTTATTTAAAACCTTTTGTGATTCTTGCAACGAAAAACCACGGCTCAAGGCAAAACGTAATAATTTTGTTCGCCGTTCATAATTGGACACTGCTTTCACTGATTTATTTTTGATGATTAAGATGCTTTCCAATGAATTATTGAATTCATCTTCATCGAGTTCAGTTAGACATTGGTCAATCAGGTTTTGTGAAATCTGCTTCTTTCTTAGCTCAAAGATTATTTTTACCTTGCCCCATTTATTGAAGCGGACTTTGTCTTTTACAAAACTTCTACAATAACGTTCTTCATTCAAAAACTTTTCTTTCCTCAGGCGTGCGATGATCCTAAGCTGCTCTTCTCCGGTCAATTCCCATCCGGCTAGCTTTTTGAGGATGTCAGATTCGCATCGTTCAGCTTTGGAGCAATATGCTGCGGTGCGTGCTAAAGCATTAGCTTCTGTCAATTTCATATACTCTTCCTTAAAACAGCCTTGACCATCCGGTCGTTGCCGGACAGGTCTTTATGTAATGTAATATTTTCATAACCTTTTGTCTTTAGCATATTAATAACTTCCAATCCTTTTCGGTGATGAATTTCAAAATAAAATTTACCGTCCTCTTTCAATAAACTATGTCCAAGGTCTGCTATCCGTTCATAAAATATTAAAGCTCTATCGTCATCAACAAAAAGAGCAAGATCTGGCTCATAGTCCAGCACATTTTTATCCATATCTGTTTTGTCCGATTCCAACACATAAGGTGGGTTACTTACCACAATATCAAATATATAACCTGTTGGGAAATTGCCCGACAACACATCTGTTTCTGTGAAATGGATATTCACGGCATTTAATATTGCATTCTTTCGGGCAACATCCAATGCTGTTGCTGAGATGTCCCAAGCCGAGATGTTGGCATTTTTCAACATCTTTGCCAACGAAATAGCAATACATCCACTACCTGTGCCAATATCCAAAACATCTGGATTTGGAATTCGGCATTCATCCAATATCAGTTCTACTAATTCTTCGGTCTCGGGGCGGGGTATAAGCACATCTTTATTGACAAAGAAACTCAATCCAAGAAATTCAGTATTACCTATTATATATTGTATGGGTTCAGATTCCTTGAGTCTGCACACAATCTCTTTGATCTGATCCATATGTTCGTCTTTAATTTTATTACTTTTGTCAGATAGAGTAATGTGATATGGCGTTTTGAGGATATATTCCATTATTATTCTGATAAATATAGAAATCTCAGAATCGGAATAAATATCTTTGAGCGAATTTCTAATATATGCTACGGCATTTGTCATAGAGACAAAAATATAAAAAAGAAAATGAATATTGATGAAAAATATATGCAGCGTTGTCTGCAACTCGCTTCATTGGGTAGAGGATACACAAATCCTAATCCAATGGTTGGTGCGGTGATTGTATATAAAGATAAAATTATCGGTGAAGGCTATCATCGGCAATATGGCAAGGCACATGCCGAAGTAAATGCAATAAATAGCGTACGAAACAGAAATTTACTCAAAGAATCTACTATATATGTATCGCTTGAACCGTGTTCCCACTATGGAAAAACTCCACCTTGTGCCAAACTGATCGTAGATTGTCGGATTCCACGAGTCGTGATTGCAACCGCTGATCCGTTTCCTCAAGTTGCAGGTGGCGGCATCAAGATGCTTGAAGATGCAGGAGTGGAAGTGACGATTGGAATTCTAGAAAAAGATGCAATTGAGTTGAACAAAGAATTTTTTACAAGACAGATCAAACACCGTCCGTATATTTATTTAAAATGGGCGCAAAGTAAAGATGGGTTCATTGACAAGGAACGTAAAGCCGACGACCAGAATATTCCAACTCCGATCTCGAATGATTTTACAAAGATGCTTGTCCATAAGAAGAGAGCCGAAACAGCGGCTATTATGATTGGAACCAATACGGCGATCAAGGATAATCCTTCACTGACAAACCGTTTGTGGTATGGAAAGAATCCGCTTCGAATCATCCTTGATCGGCAATTGAGGATTCCTCGCTCGTATAATGTTTATGACAATACTGCACCGACAATAATATTTACAGAATTGGAAAACGAGGCGAGAAAGGAAAATAATACGACACTTATCCCAATAGTTTTTGACAATAACTTGCTGACTAATATACTTTCAGAGTTAAATAATTTTAAAATAGACTCGGTGTTGGTTGAAGGAGGTAATCAGCTTTTGAATGGCTTCATTCAGGCAGGATTGTGGGATGAAGCATTTGTTGAAATAGCAAATACGGAATTCAGAATCGGTATATTAGCTCCTGAGATAAAAGGACATATGGTATCCAATGAGATTAAGTTCGATGCCCAACTTTTACACTTGTCAAGAATGTGAAAACCATAATTTTTTATAAATCTCATTTTAATTCGATGTTTAGTTGAAAATCTTTCTAATTTTGCAACTTGATGAAGTAAAAAATAAGCGGTAAAATGAACATTAAACACATCATTCAACTATTTCTTGCAGTTTGTGTTATTGCATTGACCACATCTTGTGGAGACACTACAACAGAGGAATACGAAGTTACAACACAAAAAGATGCTCAAATATATTCATTTTCTCTGGCGCAGAAATATGATTCAAGCATAGAAGACTCAACGACCAGAGTACGCGATTCTTTAGCTTGCATAGCTTTGGGAAAAGCAACATTTGCAATTGATCAGATCAATAACCGTATATACAATCCCACTAAATTAGATTACAACCTGAAACTGCGAAAGCTGTATGTGACACTTGGAGTGAATGCAACTTACGGAGCCGGTAAAATAGAAGTTTCCACTCCTGACAGTGTATACACATGGAATAGTTCAGATTCGATTGATTTTTCCAAACAGCCTGTCTACATAACGATTTATGCAGCGGATACCACATCGTCCAAGACATATCTGATAGATGTGAAATCTTATAAATCGGATCCTGATAGTATAGATTGGAGCCAGCAAAATTCATTGCCGGCTGGTATAGGAATATCAAAAACGGTGTATAGTGCCTTAGATGATAAATTTTACACATTTGCTTCATTGCTGGATAACGTAACTTTATATATCGCAGACCGGAATAATTTAAGTTGGACGAACGAAGCACTTTCAGGATTGCCCTCTAATGTTAATTATGATAGCTTTATTGTCTTGAATAATAAATTTTATGTCATAACAAATGATGGAGCATCTTATACCTCCATTGATGGTAAAACTTGGTCAGTGGCAAGCAATGGAAAACATATAGCAGCCATTTATGGTGTGCTGCCAACTGATGGAGCTGCTACAGATTTGCTTTTGGTGGCTATAAAATCAGAAAACGATTACTATTATGGAAAAACCACAGATCTGGTAAATGTGGAGCAAATCAGAACCGTAGAAAGCTATTTCCCGATAACAGGATATGCAAGTGTCAGCAATTTTAGCAGAAATAAGACTACAAATATGCTGATTATTGTAGGAGGTACGGATGCAACAAGCAGTGCTTTACCAAGAACGTGGATCGTGAAGGATATGGTTGGAGACATTGAGACTAGCCCATATTCAAACAATTCTTTTTTTGAAGGCAATGGATCATCTTTGTTGCTCTATAACAACTCTTTATTTGTATTACAGAATAAAGAAATATATTCCAGTTTATTCTGGGGAAGTTC
>JBKECE010000187.1:0-11170 GCA_047974325.1 Dysgonomonas sp.
TTATATTCGGATTCTGCTTCAGGCAAGACGAATCTGCCTTCTCCATGAGCCACCCAGATGCCAAGTTTACTGCCCGATAGTGATCCGAACATCACAGAATCGTTTTTTGGAATTTCTACACTTACGAAGTTAGATTCAAATTTGTGCGAAATATTGTGTCCCATTTTTGGTTTTGTGCTGTGCTCCGGATAAATCAATGCTAATTCCATCATCAATTGGCAACCATTACAAACACCGAGGCTTAGCGTATCCTTCCGAGCATAGAATTTATCTAAGGCTTGTTTTGCTTTCTCGTTATACTTGAAACTGCCAGCCCATCCTTTGGCTGATCCCAGCACATCCGAGTTGGAAAAACCGCCACAGAATACGATCAAATTGATATCTTCTAGAGTTTCGCGTCCCGAAGCCAAATCGGTCATGTGGACATCTTTCACATCAAAACCTGCGAGGTAGAGTGAATATGCCATTTCGCGTTCGCCATTTGTTCCTTTTTCGCGAATGATAGCGGCTTTGACACCTGATTTATTGTCTCTATTTGGTGTAATATTCAGATTCACAAACCTACCCGAAAATTCAGGTTTGATATGAAATTGCAAGGGTTGGTTTTTATAATTATCGTAACGGGCTTTAGCACACGATTCTCCACTTTGCTTTCTGTCCAGCAAATAAGATGATTCATACCAAATATCACGAAGCTCATCAATATCAAATTCTTGAAAAAACTCATCTTTTTGAATTGTAATCTTGCGATTCTCTGTGGGACGCGCAACGATGGCATAGCCCAAACCATAATCTTCGAGAATCTTTTCAACTAAATGATGATGTTTCACCTGAATGAGAACACCCGGATTTTCGGCGAACAATATCTTGATAAGATCAGAATGGTGCAGTTTATCTAAACGGGCTTCCAGTCCCCCTAGTGGATTTGCGAAGCACATTTCCAACATGGCTGTGATGAGTCCTCCTGCCGATACATCGTGTCCGGCAAGAATCAAACCTCTGTCCAAAAGTTCTTGTACGGCGCCAAAGGCATTTTTGAAGTACTCACTGTCTTTGACGGTCGGCACCTCTTCGCCCAATTTACCCAATGTCTGAGCAAAAGCCGATCCGCCCAATTTGAATGTGTCGAACGAAAAATCTATGTAATAGAGATATGTTCCTTTGATATAAGCTAATACGGGTGATACTATCTTCCGGATGTTTTTCACTTCTCCGGCAGCTGAAATGATTACGGTTCCGGGTGAATAAACCTTGTCATCACCATATTTCTGAGTCATGGATAAAGAATCTTTTCCTGTTGGAATATTAATTCCTAACTCACAGGCAAAATCAGAACAAGCTTCCACTGCACTATATAAGCGGGCGTCTTCACCTGCATTGCGACAAGGCCACATCCAATTGGCACTAAGAGAAACACTTTTTAGTCCTTCTTCGAGTGGAGCAAATACGAGATTTGTAAGAGCTTCTGCAATAGCCATAACCGAACCAGCTTCTGCATCGACCATTGCTACTTGGGGTGCATGCCCGATGGATGTTGCAATGCCTGAGCGTCCTCTATAGTCAAGGGCTACTGCTCCTAAGTCGCTTAGCGGAAGTTGTATCTCACCTTGGCATTGCTGACGGGCGATTTTTCCGGTCACAGAACGGTCTACTTTATTTGTCAGCCAGTCTTTACATGCCACAGCTTCTAATTGAAGCACTTTTTTTATATATCCATCCAAATTAGAAAGATCGTATTCGGGATTTGAATAATATTCTTCAACGGAGCTGTCCCGCATAATCGTTTTGGGAGCTTTTCCGAAGAAATCTTCCAAACTTAAATCAATGGGACGTTTTCCATCGGCTTGTTCGAATACAAACTTCATATCGTTTGTTGTTTTACCAACAACATACATCGGCGAACGCTCGCGATCTGCGATGCGTTTTATCTTTTCGGTAGTCTCGGAAGGAACAAGCATTCCCATGCGCTCCTGACTTTCATTTCCTATGATCTCTTTCGACGAAAGAGTAGGGTCTCCTACGGGCAATTTCTCTATTTCGATGACGCCTCCGGTATGTTCAACCAATTCGGACAGGCAATTTAAATGCCCACCTGCACCATGATCATGGATAGAAACGATTGGATTTTCATCCGATTCTGTCAGAGTACGAATTACATTTGAGGCACGTTTTTGCATCTCTGGGTTTGCACGCTGCACAGCATTCAGTTCTATACCACTCGAATATTGACCTGTATCGACTGACGATACCGCACCACCACCCATACCGATGCGATAATTATCTCCGCCAAGCAAAACAACGCTTTCACCTTGCTTTGGATTTGCTTTCAAAGCATCTCGTTTATTTGCAAAACCAACACCTCCGGCAAGCATAATCACTTTGTCATAAGCGAATTTTTTTTGATTTTCGGCATGCTCAAAAGTTAGTAAAGAACCACAGATAAGAGGTTGTCCAAATTTGTTTCCGAAATCGGAAGCTCCATTCGAGGCTTTGATGAGAATTTCTTCCGGTGTTTGATATAGCCATGGACGCTCTTCCATATTTTGTTCCCAAGCTCGTCCTGCTTTTGTACGTGGATAAGCTGTCATATAAACAGCGGTTCCGGCAATAGGGAGTGAACCTTTTCCACCACCCAGACGGTCGCGGATTTCACCTCCTGTGCCTGTTGCAGCACCATTGAATGGCTCTACGGTGGTGGGAAAGTTATGTGTTTCGGCCTTCAATGAAATGACCGATTTTATAAGTTTTGTCTTGAAAAAATCTGGTTTATCTCCACTGATTGGCGCAAATTGTTCAATTTCAGGACCTTCACTGAATGCAACGTTGTCTTTATATGCAGAGATTAGTTTGTTTGGATTTTGCTGTGATGTTTTTTTTATTAATTTGAATAGCGTGCTTTCTTTTTCTACACCATCAATAATAAATGTTCCATTGAAGATTTTGTGGCGACAGTGTTCAGAATTTACTTGAGAGAAACCAAAGACTTCACTGTCGGTTAGTTTTCGTCCAAGTTTAAGGCTCAATCCATTCAAGTAATCTATTTCGTCACTACTAAGTGCCAAACCTTCTTTTTGGTTAAATGTTTCAATGTCATCTATTTCTATAATAGCATCAGGTGTTTTATTTATGGTGAAAATATCTTGATCCAATCCGTTATATATTTGCTGAAGCATCGGATCAAACTTTCCATTTTTTTCGGATGGGAAGTATTCTTCTATGCGAAAAATGCCATCGATTCCCATGTTTTGAGTTATTTCGACAGCATTTGTGCTCCAAGGGGTTATCATTTCTTTTCGGGGACCGATATAATATCCCTCCAATTGTGAACAGTCGAGCAGTTCTGCTTCACTGAAAAGCCATGATAATTTTTCTAGACTGTAGGGATCGATTGGTAGATTAGATTGGACTGAAATAATGTTCTTTGCCGATGTTTGGAAGAAAGCAACCATATTTTTTTAAATGTGTTTATTTTTTTAAATAAATATGTGTACAAAGATAATCAAAAGAAAGCAAGATATAAAAATAGAATTGAAGATTAATTACTCTTCAAAGAATATCACGAAAAGGATGTATTTATTGCACATCGATAGAAATTTATTCTTATGGATATTTGAAATCTTTTATGGGAATGTAAATCTCCGTTAGTAAATCGTTTTCAGGTACTTCGGGCTGTTAATATATTTTTCAAAGGCGAACATCTTTCTCAATCTATATCCATTCTGGGGAATTGATTGTATAACTGTTAGAACCATTATTTTAGATAATATTCTGTTTTTGAATCTATCAAAAGTTTTTGGCATAGTTTCTACGAATAATAAATTGGTCTCACAATTGGGAGAAGAATGTTTCAATTCATTTTCTTGATTTTTTTAATCTATAAGCTGTTTGCCGTTGATAATTTAGCTGTTATTTTCAGTAAGTACTATAAAAAAAGCGTGTAAACCATTGATTTACATGCTTTTTCACTTTCAAAAAGTGACCACGGCAGGACTATATTACGTATAAATGCAAATCGCTGATTTTATTACCCTTACATTTACAATCACATAACATGCTGATATATAAAATAATACACGATGTATTTATATATATTCGATTATCCCTTCTTATATTTTCATCATTCTATTTTTTGTAAGTACTTTTACAGGGTACTTACTTTTCTAAAATGGAAATATCAAAATATCTAATACGGTTTAATCTTATATCTTCAAGTAAAGATAAGGATGAAAAACAAATATTCCTAATTGTAACAATAGAAGGGATTAAAAATTATTACTATATAGGACACCGAGTTGAGCCTAAAAACTTCATAAAAATAAAAGACAAAGGGGTCTTACTGTGGCAAGTAAAAAAGAACACATTTAATCAGGCAGGAGAACCAGCATCTACAATAAATGCCAGAATCAGAGAATTAGAAAATGCAGCCCTTATTGTTTTTGAACAAAATTTCAAGGGACGCAATATCGAATTTTCTAAGGACGAATTCAAAAGGCTATTACAGATACAACTTAATGAGTATGAAAGAATAACTGAGGAGTCAAAAGACGACTCCCCTATCCTATTTTTTGAGGCCTATGAGAAATTTAAAGATGAATCTAAAGTCTCTGAAGGCAGACGTAGGCATTATGTTGCAGATATAAACCGACTAAGAGAGTATGAGAAAAAAAAGAAGCATTCCATAACGTTTGATAATCTTAATATACTAGATTATAATAAACACATATCTAATGGACGAGCATCAAACACTGTCGTAACAATAATGAAACGACTTAAAGGCTTTTATAACTATTGCAAGTTGGAATCTATAATAAAAGAATCCCCATTTGATAAAATAAACTTTGCAGCAAAAATAGGATCTGAAATTTATGATGAACCTGTCTGTATGACCAGAGAAGAATTAACTCAATTACATGATTATATTTTTCCAAATGATTATAACACGTTAGTAAAAGACATGTTTTGCTTGCAGGCGGCACTCGGTTGTCGTGTGGGAGATTTCGTGCGACTCACATATGACAATATTCAGGATGGTACTTTGATATACTTCCCATCTAAAACAAAAGGGTATGCAAATAAAGTTATTGTACCTATCTCCAATCGGGCAAATGGCATACTTAAGAAGTATAGAAGCAAAGGGCAAAATAACCTAATAATGCCTTTTTTGCACCCTAATGAGTATAATGCACAGCTAAAAATAGTTTTTCGCATCGCCGGATTAAATAGAAAGGTTATACAGTTCAATAGAGATACCGGCAAAGAAGAAATATATGAACTACATTCATTAGCAACATCGCATTTAGCCCGGAGAACTTTTGTAGATATTCTTTGCCAAGCTGGAGAGCCTATTCATGTAGTGGCATCAATGTCCGGACACTCGGAAAACTCAAAAGCTTTCGATCGATACCGTAGACGCCCTGAACAGTTACAGAAAGAAGCTATTAAGAGGTCAATGGATTGATACTTTCTTCTTCTCTTGCTCATATTTCAGCAAAGCCACTTCTTGCTCTAAAGCTGAAATCTTACTATTTGCTTCTTGCAATTGTTTACGCAACGAAGCTATTATTTTATCTTTTTCGTCCATTGGTTATATTTTATGGTATAATCATTAAAACTTATTGTTATGAATGCAACAAATCGCATAGAAGTCGAAATGAAGGTACGTGAAGCAGCAATACAAATCGCTCAAATATACGGTAAAGAGGGTGTTCGGCTTTTTCATTCTCAATTCTTAAGTATTGCAGAAGAATATGCTGATAATTATGAAGGCGAGAGGGCTAAGATGCAATCTATAGAACACCTGATACGAAAGGAGTAATCACCCTCCTGAATGACCTTCCAATCAATCCTTCTCAAAAAGAATAGTTACCGCCAAAGATGGCTTCGAAAAGTTCATCTCTTTTGATTTTTGGGCATCAAAACTAGCTGTTGATATCTGCTTAACCACCCAACCATCTTCGGCTAGTTTTGCTACCACAGGTAAGTCAGAAGCACCCGCTAAATCACTTATAACTGTTATTACTCTTTGCTTTTTCATATTATTTAGATTTTAGTTCAGCTTTGGAGGCGATCTTTATATTTTATATTATTAATCCTCACTAATATAATTATAAAGATCTCGATCTAACCTAACCAGTTTTGCATTTGTAATAGTTTTAATAGTGCCATCCATGTATTGAACTTTTATTGACATTATTTTAGCATCCTCAACTAGGTCTGAAAACCACACATAATCAAAACTATAACTTCCTCCTGAATCTGATTCAATGGGACCAATACACCTGACCGTCTTTAAACTTTTACCTCTTTCTATAACTTTATCTCCAACAGGATTATAGCCGACTAAATTTACCCAGATATATTTTATTGTTTTCTTTGTTGGATTATGGAATGAAAATTTGACACTTGTTCCACTGGTATATTCACTTTCGTCATAAATACCCCAATCCAAAATAACAAGTCCTTTTGCTTTACAGCTTTCAGTAAAATCAAGTATTTTTTTAAGCTTATAATAATGATAGACAGCTCCAAGTTCTTTAGCGTGTTTATGAAATTTTTCTTTGGAATCCTGACTAAAATTGCTAATATAAAAATAACTAAGTGGATCTTGTAAATCAAGATTGGCCTTTTCAACATAATACTCCTCATTCTTATAAATTACTTTATAATATTTGTTATCCTTACATTCGTAAATACCACTAACTATTACGTATGTATCCGCATCCAAATACTTTGTATCTTCTAAAGTACATATAGAAGAGTATGTATATGAATCAACTCCTTTTCCAATACGATCAAAACTCTTCATACTGCCAAGAACGAGAGTTGAATCTGTAATTTCTTGAGAATAGGCATATACACTCAATACACCTAGTATTAAAAGAAGCAATAGTTTTTTCATTGACCTCTTATAAGTAAGATTGGGTAACTTCTTTTAATTCATCTGCGTATTGGTAAATATCATCCAAGGAAGAAACGTTATGTCTTGTCTCTTTTTTGTCTTTATCAAAAGTTACTATATATTTATTTGTTGGTGAGTTGAAATACAATCGCACAATTGGCTTTCTATTGTTATCATCAAAAAGAATTGCAAAATAAGTTTGAGCGTCCCTGTGAGCTATCCTCGAAACATCTATAACCTCTCTTAGTATAGCTTTAACTAACATAAAACCCTCTAATTCTTCATCTGTTGTAATTATGCCATTGTTTTCATCGATAGCTTGTTGCTCTGTTATTTCGGACTGTTCTTCTTGAGCAACTTCTGTTTTGAGTGCTGTTTTTAATCGATGAAAAACCATTCCTGGAACTCAATTTATTTGATTTGAAAAATACTACTATTGAAGAGATTAAAAAGTTTCATAAAGCATATTTTGATGTTGAGAATATATTAAGTTCCGCTAGTGAGTTAAAATATACAAGCCAACTGAAAGCGGTTATTAATAATGAGTTTGCTAATCCGAGTCCAGAATTTGTGAAGTTATTTGCAAAACAGGTATATGATGGAGTTATCACACCAAAGCTCTTAGAACAATTTACCTCATTGGTTAAACGGTCTATTTCCGGGCTAATTAGTGATACTATTTCGGATCCATTTTGTTAGGTGTCTCCAAATCTGTATAGAACTTGTAAACTATTCCATTTGTCAATAGACCAAACTTAGCATTAGATACGTGGAAATACCTCAATAATTGATTATCATATAATGTTAAATCTTGTTTCCAATGCTTACATTCAACCAAAATAACAGGCTGTCCATCTCTAAAAATAGCATAATCAATCTTCTCGCCTTTCTTAGTGCCTATGTCACACGTGAATTCAGGCATTACTTCTAGTGGGTTAAATACATCATAACCCATTGATTGGAGGAATGGCATTATTAAAGCATTCTTTGTCGCCTCTTCTGTTTGCAAGCTATCTTTTAGCTTTTCAGCTCTATCCGCAAGCTGCTTAATTTGATCTTTGAAGTCCATAGTATTTTATTTATATTTTTAGATTACCAACCTCTATCGGTTAACACTTTAATTACTTTCCAAACACTCACAATAAAACTTTTAGGCAACTCTTCTGGTGGAACTGATTTATTATGAGATATACAGAGGATATAGTCCTTAGGGTTTGTATCACATTTAGTAACCTCTTTTATAATTCTTCTACCATCTTTAAGCTGAATAACGAATAAATTACCATACCCAAAATACTCCCTCCAATTTTCCACCTCTCTTATTTGCACCACACAGCCGGGAGGACATGTAGGTATCATACTATCGCTAGTAACACGAATGCAAAAATCATTGTCAAAAGCATCGATAAATGGAATATACTTGATAATATATTCAGTATCGGTTTCACCAATATCGTTAAGTTTATGCATTCCCCCAACAGCATCAGAATTTATTAATGGTACTAACCTATATGTTCCATCATTAGGAATCTGATATTCTGAATTATTTTGATCAATAGACGAATTATCATTATACAAATTTGAATAATCTCTATCTAATAAAGACTAAATGCTCATATCCAGTGAATCTGCAACGTGCATAAGCTTTTCCAGACTGATATTACTGATAGTTCTATTTAAGTTACCTACTGAAACATCTATTTTTTCAGATAACCACTTTTTTGTCAAATTCTTTTCTTTTAGGATTTGACCTACTCTGTCTTTGATATTATTCATAAATGAATATATTTAACAATATTTAATACTCATATATGAATATATTATTCAATAATGAATATATTTGCACTGTAGTAATTATTACAGTTTCAAATGTAGCTAATCGTGATTAAAGTTCAAACAAAAATGAAATTAATATGATGAAAATAAACCAGAAAGGGCAAAATACTTTCAGAGAGATATACAAGACAATGGATAATATGCCACCAAAACTGGCCTTCGTTAAGCGAATAGCAGAAATTACGATGAAGTCGGAAACAACAGTTCGTTGTTGGTTGGCAGGAACACAACAGCCCGACGCACTTGGCCAATCTGTTATCGAGAAAGAATTAGGTATATCTGCAGATATTCTATTTCCTAAAAAAGCAACTGAACCATGCGAGAAATAGAGTTCTATATGACTCCTAAAGGAGAGGTTATGCTGCGGGAAGAAGATAAGCCTGAACATCAGCTTAAAGAGCAGGATTACGAATTCATATCTGCATTTCTCTCTGTGATTGAAGAATTCTATCCTGAGGCCTACGCTAGGCTGATGAAGGAATATTTCCGTAATGAGTTGAATCGTACTTACCGCGACTTCCTGGCAGTACGTCGATTCATCAAGTGCAATTTTGGCAACTATGATAATACGCTCGATGTGGATTCTAACTGGAATTTTAAGTTTGAATTTGTAGGCTGTCCTCTTCGGGGCGAATGTACCGGACAAGGAGTCATATGTTCTCCAAAATTTGATTCCAAGCTTTCAGATCGTCAATTGGACGTAATGAAAATGTGCTATGATGGAAAAACAGATGAAGAAATAGCTGAAAACCTTTATATCACCTTAGATACTGTAAAGAACCATCGAAAGAACGCTTTTAGGAAACTCAACATACATTCTATGGCCGAGTTTGTAAGATATGCTAATAAGAATAATCTTTTTAACTTATAGATAATGGAACTAATAAAAGGAAATAAAGCATTAGCAGCCGAACTTGGCGTAAATAATAATACTATATCCAAATGGCTGCGCCTTAAATGGATTAAACCTAAAAAGAGAATAGGGAATACAATCTATTGGGATTTAGAAGAAGTATTATCTGCAAAAAAACAATCATAAATAACAGTAATTAATCAGGCATACCCGGCATAGTGTTGCAAGGTATTTTACAATTCGGCTCAAACATTCAACTGGACGAATATAAACAGATTAATAGACTATGAAATGAAAAATTATTCTTTAAAGAACATAATTTACATAGCTTACTTCACCGCATCATGGTTACCGCTATGTATTAACGAAGATGCTCCGCTATGGGCTATTGCCCTAGTAATATTAAATTTTGGAAATGCTGTAAGATTAATTAACAAGGTACCGCTTAATATTGAAGAATAATGGATGCAATAATTATCACATCCTTCTTTGTTTGACTTTTACTTTTCGGCATATTGGTTCTATATATTTTATTATGGATATTAAAAAATACGAATGATGAAGATTGAACCTACTTACTGCAAAATTTTATTACTCATAAATTACTACTACAAAGACAAAGAGTAAATACAACTAACAAATAATCGAATGAAACTTATTATCAAACAATTAACGCTCTTGAACTTTAAGGGCATAAGAGACTACATTTTATCTCTGAATGAAAATGTAACTAATATCCATGCTACAAACGGCAAGGGTAAGTCAACAATCTGCGATGCGTGGTTATGGCTATGGACAGGCAAAGATGCCAAAGGACGTGCCGATTACGAGATCAAGACACTTGACGAGAATAATGAAGCGATCCATCATCTGGAGCATACAGTAAAGGTTGAAATGGATGTTGACTACTCAAAGTATGATGTTTCCCGGACTTATAAAGAAAAATGGGTAAAACCGACCGGTGAAGAAGAACGGAAACTCGACACCCATACAACTACTTTTATCTGGGATAGCATTCCGTTGACTCTCAAAAAAGACTTTGATCAACGCACTAGCCAACTATTCGGAAATACCGAACAGTTCCAATTATTATCCAACCCTCGTTATTTTCTGGATGATGATAATAAAAACTACTCTTGGCAGAAACGACGCAAACTATTAATGGAACTTGCCGGAGTAACCGATGATGCTATCCTTAGCCGGTTATCTGCAACCAGTACCGATTTTAAAAAGCTGATCGAAGAACTTGGTAAAAACAATCTCGATGATTTCCGCAAGAAACTGAATGCTGAGAAGAAAACGCTCAAATCGAAGATCGACGAAATACCGATTAAGATTCGTGAAGCAACAAAAGCCATACCAGAGGAACCCGACTATACAGCAATTGAGAAGTCTATCGAGATAAAGAACAAAGAGTTCTCAGAGCTTGATTTACAACTCTCCGACATATCAAAAGCATACGAAGGCCAAGCCGAAGAAATCAAGAAGCAGCAATCTATTATCCTTGAAAAAGAGCGTCGAGTTGCTGAGATCAAGAGTAATACTGAGATAGAGGTTACTCAATTCAATAAAGATCAGAGCAA
>JBKECE010000116.1:0-17911 GCA_047974325.1 Dysgonomonas sp.
AATTTTTTCATAATTCTATTTTTAGTTTTATATGTTTGTCTATTCATTTTATGTTAAATAAACAACTTCACGGTTCATTAAGTTCATTCATCCGAATTGAGGAATTTCGCCCTTGCATCAAAAAAATTGGATTCCAAAAGCCATAGTTTTAATAAACAATAAAGAATAATAGAATATGAGAACGTTTTCCTATATTCGTTTGTTCTTAATGAATCAGAGTATAAATATATTATTAAATTAACAGATATAAGCAATGAAAAAAATTCTTTTTATCGTCCTGATAGTAATCAGTACAATGGTGGTTTATGCACAAGAAAAAACATTATACGACTTTAAAGTGAAAGATATAGATAATAAAGAGTTCGATCTATCGTCATTGAAAGGCAAAAAAGTGTTGATAGTGAATGTTGCTTCATTGTGCGGATTGACGCCGCAATATGCAGAATTGGAAAGACTTTATACCACATATAAAGATAGAAATTTTATCGTGATCGGATTTCCTTCCAATGATTTTAAAGGACAAGAACCCGGAACCAACGAGGAAATAAAAACGTTTTGTTCATCGACTTACGGAGTCACTTTCCCAATGATGAGCAAAATAGAAGTGATTGGCGACAGCATTGCCCCAATTTACAAATGGTTGACAAAAAAAACAGAAAACGGAAAATTTGACGCAGATGTTCAATGGAATTTTCAGAAATTTATGATTGATGAAAATGGGAATCTTGTAGATTTTGCAGCACCTAAAACAAGCCCTTGGGATAGCAAAATTGTCACTTGGATCGAATATTGAGTAAAAATAATCTTTCCGGAGAAGGCTTGAAAGCACAGATTGTCCGAAAAAAAAACAGATGCACCGAACAATGCATATTCAAGGCTGAAAAGATTTGATATAGTTAACTTTAACAGAAAACTAACAATCCCGTTAACGTTTATATTTTGAATATACTTTATCTTTGCCTGTATATATCTTATACGTAAATATACAAAATTATTATGGCAAATCATGATATTGAAGACGAAGTAGAAATGGCAATTGAGGATATAGACCGTAGCAATCTACCTCTTTTTGAAAAACGAAATCTCATATACAGCCTATTCAAATTACAGCGCGATTATGACGGAGGATGGACTTGCCTAAGGCTCAAAGAAATTTTACATAAATACTACTATCTTTTCCACATACCCGTAACAATGCATGCCGACTATGAAGAATATAAGTCTGACATAGAAGAAGCCATTGCAACAAAAGACTATCCTTTCTGGTTTGGAAATAACTGCATATTGGACGAAGACATACCGGAAGAAAACGACAATCGCTATTTCTATTGCGAAGCCGGATGTGACGACTGGACAAAATTGATAGCCAGTGGAGCGATAACCGGAAACGGAAGCTTACCCATACAAGAAGTGCCGGAAAAAGATTTGACCGAATGGATAGACCAGAGATGGATATACAACGGAGAATATAATCCGAGTTATGAATACGGTGACGAATAGCAAGAACCTAAAATGATTCTTGCCATATCTGAACTAAATAAGTCTAAAGCCTAATTCATATAATCCCACATTGGCAACTGAATAGGTATCTGTTTCAGACTGTTTATCGCTTTTGCATCCAAATAGCGGCGGTGAATAACCAGACGAAACATATATTCATTGAACCAAGAGTCGGTAAATGTCAAATAGCCATTATTGCCTGCCGCAGATCCCCAACTGTTTTCAAATTCCCATTTCAGAGGTTTGTCGTTTTCGTCCGTATCGCAACCGATGAGTGTCATGGCATGAGTCGATCCACTCTGGCGGGTAAGAATACGAGCTTTTTTATCCATCTTGAGACTGACTCCCAACAACGATTCATAATCATACATGTCAGGATCGGATATACCGGTCTTTGAATTATAAAACTTGCCGACATCGCATGAGGCATACATTGCTTCATTTGCTTTGATGGAAGCCAATGCTGCTTTTTTTATATCTTCATTCGGCAGATTCAGATAGATCCAGTTGATTCCTTCCACTGTGTTTCTATAGTTCTGAATCTCATATATTTTATAATATTCACGTGTGGGATCGTTCATAATCATCACGTAATTTTCCGGTGTGTAATCGGTCGGAGTTATTTCCTCATAGAATTTTAACGGAGTATATTTCAATGCTTTTATTTCGCCTGATTTATTTTTGAATCGCCATGTAAATTCTGTGGGTGGTTCACCCAAGCAAAGAGCCAGAATTCGGTAAACGTCCTTCAATATATTTTGTTTTTCCGCTCTGAGGTCGGCTTCTGACTTTTTTTTCAGTGACATTTCACGCAAAGCATAGCCAGCCATCCGCAGTTTTTCATTTATCAATCCAATCATCTGTCCGGTATTATTCGAATGCTCCGTTTCGGGCATCACTTCCGCCGGAACCACTCCATATTTTTGGGCGGCATTGTAATACAGATTCCAGACACCGCCATCATTGACCGGCGATTTGAAATAAAAAACTACTTCCCAATCGTCCATCGGTTGATGCACCGTTCTGATAATATTTTCGAGAAAAAGATTTGATTTTTCAAACATATCCCAGAAATATAGATAGTTATGTGAAAAATCAAAATTTTCTACTCCAAATAAAGATTGTACGGACGGACGCAATACGTTCATCGATGTAAACATCCAGCATCTGCCCGAATTTTTTTGGTCGGTGATCCCTTTCACAGACACTCGATATTTGAAAAAATGATCTATCTTGGATTGCAATTCATAGTTCAAGGCATTGTCTTTGATGTTTGCATGTGTTGTCAGAACATTCTGAACGGCTTTTGTTGCCGCATCTTTTTTAAAACTGCTCCTAATATCCTGCAACTCGGTCTCCGTTATGCTTTGTGCAAAAAGTGTCGTACAAGACAATAGCAGCAAGCCTGTCAAAAGTTTTGATTTCATCATTACTAAAGATTTTATTTTATTTATTTTCAAATTCCTGTTATTCCCATTTTTCGCATCAGAAAGCACGCATTCATGTTCTGTGCCACTCCTTTACGAATTTTATATGTAAATGACAACTTATCATTTTTTATATCCGCTTCAAAGCAATAATTCTTCACATGATCCGGATATTCACTCTCCAGCTTGCCCAAAACCAGATCGTGCGTTGCAATGATACCGTTCGACTGAAGCGAGATCAGCTGTTTCATCAATGCCAAAGATCCTTTTTGCTTATCTTCCGAATTTGTCCCTTTCAGAATCTCGTCCAGAATGATAAACAATTCTTCACCGGATTGCAGACGGTCGATGATCATTTTCAGTCGCTTCAATTCTGCAAAGAAATAAGATTCATTGTCGGCCAGAGAGTCAGCTGTACGCAAATTAGTAACCAATTGCCCCGGATAGAACATAAGTGATTCGGCACACACCGGCATTCCCATTCCTGCAATCGTGTGATTGATTCCCACTGTACGCAAATAAGTACTTTTCCCTGCCATATTTGCACCTGTCACAACCAAGAAAAACCCTCTTTCTCCGATCTGCACATCATTTCTGACACACACATCCCGATTGATGAGCGGGTGACCCAATCCTTTTCCATCAAAAACAAAAGTATCTGATGTTTGTGGGTAGGCATAGTCGGGATGATTATAGGCATATGTCGCCATAGACACTAATGCATCGAAACGCCCCATTGCCGTAAACCAATCATTTATATGTTCTTTCTCTATTTCCGACCATTTTTCTATCAGGCGTGCGTAACGTACATGAAAAAACAACACCGGACAGAAAAAGAATAACAACGGATATGTGGACGACATCATCAAGTAAGAATAAAATGTGCAAAGACGAGCTATTGACTTGGATGCCATCTGTTTGCTTTTCAGTTGATCTTTGTTTTTGCGAAGAATCTCACTTTCATATTCTTCATTTTCGATGATCTCGAAAAGCTGTGCATATTTTTGCAGGGTAGTTGTTTTTTTATCAAAGATAGACACTATTCTTTCCACCTTCTTTGCAGGAATATAGCTAATAACCATAGTGACCAGATAGAGCGGTATAAACCACATTCCGGCAATCATGCCTAAAAAATAAAGTATCGCAAAAATAAGATACACAGCAGGCACAATAAATGTCAGTGAAGTCCAGAATTTATTTTTGTAGAACGACGGTGCTTGAGAAAAAACATTTGTCCAGTCTTTTAGATTCAGTGCATCTATACCGGACATTTGCCCAATGGTACGAAAATGAAACATAAGCTTCCTTTTCAGGGACAATTCCTTTATTGCCTCTTGTTGTCCGGCTATTTTATTAGCATCAGCAATGGGATTCAACAAAGTTTCGGATAGCAAATCTTTTCCAAATGAAGTCACACTTCTGTTGATCGATTGAAAAAATGACCTGTTTCCAAACAGGTCCAGATCGAGACTGAAACTGTGTTCTCCATCAATCTTTTCGGGTGCGCCGTCGAATGCCGAGAAATTATAATTAAGCCCATCCAATTCATTCCTCGCATTTTCTATTTGCAATTCACAGTAACGCTTCTTTCGAAAAAGACGGTTATGGAACTGTAGCAAAGCCAGAAAAACGATAACAGCTATCAATATGGAGATTGCCACATTTTGTGTGTTTCCCCAAAGAATATAACATGCAACAGCTTCCGCCACAACGACAATCAGGCGGAGGGTACCTATCTGAAAAATCGTATTCTTTAGCTTCGTTAATTCTGAACTTCGTTCTGCTATTATTTCTTCGTATGACCCCATAACTTCTTTTATATTCATTGCAATTGTTTGTTGTTTTCAAAATAATTCGTGCAAGACATCCAATGATTTCAAGGCTGGAAAATCATGAAGATGAATGCGATAATATTCAAGCATGCGGTTAATGATATTCACCCTATCGGCACGGGAAAACTGGAAAAAGTGCATATTCTCATAGCTGATCCGAGCCAGTCTCGACAAAACCAGACTATCGGCACGCGATGTGTAATGGTTGTGTAGTGGCTGACGCAAAACAAATTCCCCATTAAGCATATCAAAATATGCACCCTGCGTATACATTTCCAAATTCGGATAAAATCCCAGAAAACGTGTCAATTTCAGCATGAACACCAGATGAAAATTGGCTATGCTACGATCAGAAGCTTCGAGCACTTGGATAGAATATCCCAGATAACTGAACAACGACCGACTATCATCAACATCTTTCAATATCCGTGACAAAAATTCAGACAAGAAAAAGATAATAGAAGTTTTGTTCATATCGTAAGCAATAGAGTTTTGCGCAAACTCGATCCGACATTCCTTTATTCTCTGAATGTCGCGCGATGCCTGATGCTCCACATCCAGATCGAGCAACATTAAAGGAGCAAACATACTGCGGTGCATTTTAGACTTTCGTCCATTCGTTTTCGGAACCATATACGTTACCCGCCCAAATTGCTCCGTAAACATTTGAACCAAAAAATATTTGTCGTTGTAGTCGATATTGCTTAATACTATTCCTAGGGTTTTATGCTGCACTGATCACCTTTCCATTGAAAAAATTTAGCCTACTCATATAGGCTTGAATTACAAATTTATCTTTTTTACACTAATATCGTAGTATAAATCTATCTTTTTATTGTATCTTTGCAAATGCAATCTGATTGCAATTTGTGGTTTAGTTTTGCACCAAGGAGGTTGACTGGTTCCTTCCCTGTTGCGATAAATGTAGTAAATAAACGAGGAAACAATCCCGTTTTGATTACTGCATTTTTTTATTGACTGAACTTGTGTATCCGAAAATAATTTAAATAACTTTTTTATACAAAAAAACAATGGCTAAAAAACAAGCAGAAAAAGAGATTACCGTCGAAGAAAAACTGAAAACGCTGTATAGTCTCCAAGAAAAATTATCTGAAATTGATAAAATTAAAATACTTAGAGGTGAGTTGCCTTTGGAAGTAGCCGATCTTGAAGACGAAATCGTTGGGTTGAACACTCGTGTTTCAAAATTTGAGACCGACCTGAAAGAAACAGAAGCTGATATTGTTCAACAAAAACAAAAGATCCAAGACTGCGGACTCAAAATTACGAAATATAAAGAGCAATTGGACAATGTGCGCAACAATCGCGAATTTGACCACCTGAGCAAAGAAATAGAGTTCGAAACACTCGAAATAGAATTAGCAGAGAAAAAAATCCGGGAATTCACCTACGAATCAAAGAATCTGGCTGAACAAATCGAAAAAAGCAAAGAAAACCTGACCGAAAGAACTGCCGACCTGAATGTAAAAAAAGAAGAACTGGACGAAATTGTTTCCGAAACCAAACAACAGGAAGAGCAGATCAGAGAAGAAGTGAAAAACATAGAAGTAGAAGTAGAACCACGTTTGCTTCATGCTTTTAAAAGAATAAGGAAAAGTTCACGCAATGGCTTAGCGATTGTGTGTATCGAACGCGGAGCCTGCGGTGGATGTTTCAACAAAATACCACCTCAAAAACAAATGGATATAAAGATGGGTAAAAAAATCATTGTTTGCGAATATTGCGGACGCATCATGATCGACCCTGATCTTGTTGGCATCAGCGAATAAGACATTCCGGAAAAGAGAATATACAGCCTCGGTTATTTTTAACTGAGGCTGTTGTTTTTTGTCATCAATAGACTTATTTTTGTATCAGTCAACAACAACACTATTCGGAATAATCGGTCTTTTATGAAAGAATATATTCACCCACAGTCACTCAAACATGGAGACAAAGCCATCATAATCTCTCCATCGGGACATGCCGATCCTATCAACATAGATAAATCAAAATCAATGCTCGAAAGTTGGGGTCTCAATGTTATTCTTTCCGAACACAGCAAAGGTGAATACGGCAGATATGCCGGAACGGTCAGTGAACGCCTTTTCGATCTGCAATCGGCCATGAACGACAAAGATATAAAACTCATATTCTGTTCGCGGGGAGGCTACGGCATAGTGCAATTGCTCGAAAGTTTGGATTTTCACGAAATAATCAGATATCCCAAGTGGCTTGTAGGCTACAGCGACATAACAGCTTTGCATTGGGCTTTCCTGCACAATGGCATAGCCTCACTTCATGCCCCGATGTCGTCCCATCTGGCTGAAGAAGGAGAAGATGTTGCAAGCATTTTCTTACAAGAAATTCTTTTTTCGAAGAAACAAACATACAGTATCAACTCTCATCCACTAAACAGATCCGGCAAAATTAACGGACGCCTATTTGGAGGTAACCTCACAGTGTTCACTGGATTAATGGGTTCACAATATGCCCAAATTCCGGAAAACAGCATTTTGTTCATTGAAGACATTGCCGAAAGTCCTTATAAAATAGACCGGATGATGTGGAATTTGCAGCTATCAGGCATACTTTCTTCTATTTCAGGACTCATTGTCGGGCACTTTACCAATTGCGAAGAAGATCCTCTGATGAAAAAAACGATCTATGAATCCATACGGCAAATAGTTGACAAATACGATTTTCCGGTAGCTTTCGATTTTCCGGTAGGACACATCAAAAACAACTACCCGTTGGTGCACGGAGGAGAATATCTGTTCGAAGTGAACAAAAAGAATGTTTTGCTCACAAATGTCGGCTAAATGATGACTCTTCTCAAAAATTTAAACAAAAATGTTTTTATTATAACAAAAAAAGCTTTATTTTGTAGACTCAGCAATATCAACAATCAAGAAGTGTATTCAATCCTATAAATCCGTAAAACAATAATGAGTGTCTTAATTGCTATTTTTTTGTTTATTATGTCTATCATAACCAAAGTCTTTTTTTTCACTAAGAACTTCTGAAACAAAAAAAGACTGATAGATAAATGTTGAGTTTGACCTCTCGGCATGATATTATTTAGAATATCATACTTATCTTTGTGTTCAAAAAAAATAAACTGGGATGAAATACAATTTCACTTTTTTTGCTCTATTGTCATTTTGTATTCTGACTTACTCATGCAATTCTAAAACGACAAGCAACGAGGCAAAACCACAAGAAGCCTATAAAAAGATATCGCCCAATTTTGATTCAGACAGCGCATATTCTTACGTTGCCAAGCAAGTTAATTTTGGACCTCGCGTACCGAACACACCTCAACACACAGCTTGTGGAGATTATCTGGTTGCAGAGTTGAAACGTTTCGGAGCTGATGTTACAGAACAAAAATCCGTTGTCAAAGCCTTTGATGGAAAAGATCTGAATATGAGAAATATTATCGGGTCATATGCAAAAGACAAACAAGAACGGGTTTTATTGTTCGCACATTGGGATACACGACCATTTGCCGATCAGGAAGCAGATTCAAGCAAATATCATAGTCATATTTTGGGAGCCAACGATGCCGGAAGCGGCGTTGGTGTTTTGCTCGAAATTGCACGCAATCTACAACTAAAAGCACCCAATATTGGTGTAGACATCATATTTTTCGATGCGGAAGATTACGGAACACCTTCATTTGTCACCGATGCTCCTGCGGGCGATTGGTGGTGTCTAGGTTCGCAATATTGGTCTAAAAATCCACATCAGGCAGGCTACAATGCCCGCTTCGGGATTTTACTTGACATGGTAGGTGCACCGAATGCAACATTCTACAAGGAAGGATATTCACTGAAATATGCCGGTGATGCCGTTTCCAAAATATGGGGAACTGCCTACAGCCTTGGATACAACACAAACTTTGTGAACAAACAAGGTGGAACCATCACGGACGACCATGTACCTGTCATCATGAACCGAAACATTCCGTCTGTTGACATTATCCAATTTGACGAAAGCACCAGTTCCGGTTTTGGATGGTATTGGCACACTCTGAGCGACGACATGAGCAATATCAGCAAAGAAACGCTCAAAGCTGTGGGACAAACCGTCATGGAAGTTGTTTATAAAGAACAATAAAAAAACAAAAATGGCAAACAACGACTTAACTATAAATGAAGTTCAGGACGAGATCATCGAAGAATTTTCGATGTTTGACGATTGGATGGACAAATACGCATTACTCATAGAGCTAGGCAATTCATTGGAAAAACTGGATGAAAAATACAAAGTAGAATCCAATCTCATAGAAGGCTGCCAGAGCCGTGTATGGCTGCATGCCGACTATGTCGATGGCAGAATATTTCTTCAAGCAGAAAGCGATGCTGTTATCGTGAAAGGGATTATTGCCCTGCTTATCAAAGTTCTGTCTGGTAGGACTGTAGATGAGATTATCAACACCGATCTCTATTTCATAGAAAAAATCGGCTTGACTGAACACCTATCTCCTACCCGATCAAATGGATTAGTTGCAATGGTCAAACAAATCAGGTTCTATGCTATGGCTTTCAAGGCCATAGAGTCGAATTAACGATTTCTAAGGATACACAAAAGAATATATGATCCGATAGGATGGCTCTTAGTCATTCTATCGGTTTTTCTTTACAAGACTCTCCTGTAGAAAAAATACTTAAAGGTTATTAGCCTATTATGACTTTCTTTTTGTAGAAAATACTTACTTTTATGTTTATTCTGAAAGTAATACCTGCACGATAAAAAAATCGACAACTTACAAATTACGTCGGATATATAATTGCAGCAAGTTTCAAAAAACATTTCACATACATGAAAATAACATTCATATCATTTCTTCTTCTTGCTCTGCTAATCCTGCCTGCATCTGCTCAGAAAGAAGTCACCCTGAAGAAAATCACTTTGCACAAAGCCGTTGCAGTGAATCCACCTTTGATGATCGATTCGGTAAACCTGAAAGGTGAGAAGTTCCAGAATAAAGATTTTCTCGAAACATTCATATCTATGCCTGATCTGGATACGGCTAAAGAAGAGTTGATTGCCGATTCTTTCGATTATATTTATTTGACAAAACCACAGCAAGGTGCAATGTTTTACATTCTCTCCTTTCGTTTTTCTGCGGACAGATTTGCCAAAACAAAAATAAAAATCATTGCTCCCAGCATGTACGAATTATATATCGACGGCAAAAAGGAAACCTCTAAGACAACGATAGAAGACAGCATTTCGACTGCCAAAGTCGGGAACATAAGCATGACAACCGAACCGGGAACGCATCAAATACTCATCAAGTATATGAGTCTTGCGACCAACGTAAGTCCCGAAGGCATGAAAATCACCATTAGCCCCGAAGATAAAGATGCTGATATCAACTATACAGTTCTGAGCAGTGCTCAAAAACGCGATATCACAATCAATGACATCATTGTGGGCAAGAGAGTCACCTCTTCATCCATTTCGCCCAACGGACAATATGTGTTACTCAATTACACCACAACAAAAGATGATGGCAAAACCTATAACGAAAAAGAATTATTCACTGCCAAGACGAACCGGCGAATTGTTCTACAACCTGACAAAAGTTATGAATGGATGCCTGTTTCAAACAAGCTATACTATAAAAATGAAGCTGATAAGAATATAAACATCATTGCCATTGATCCGGAAACTCTATCCGAATCTGTCTATGCAAGCAACATTCCGACAGGCGATTTCATTTTTTCGCCCAATGAAAAAGCTTTAATATACACAGATCGGGAAGAAGATAAAGAAAAAAAAGGCGATCTGATTCGCCTACAATCTCCCGAAGACAGGCAGAATGGCTATCGAGACCGCTACTTCCTGTCAAAATACGATCTGCTGACAGGTGTGAAACAACGGTTAACTTTCGGTAAACAATCGACGTTCCTTTCCGATATAAATAGAGACGGAACACGCATTCTCTTCTTGACAAAAGAAGAAGTGACACAACAGCCATTTTCACTCACATCTATGTTTTGTCTCAACCTGCAAACATTGTCGGTAGACACACTTTGGATGAAGGACGGATTTGCCAACACCGCTAAATTTTCGCCCGACGGAAAAAATCTTCTAATTGAAGGTTCGGCAGATGCTTTCGGAGGCATAGCCAAAAATATTAAAGATGGCGAAACTGCCAATGCTTTTGACATTCAGGCTTATATTATGAACCTCGAAAATAAAAAAATTGAACCCATTACCAAAGATTTTACACCAAGTGTCAACAGCTCCGTATGGAATAGAACAGATGGAATGATTTATCTTGAAACAGTGGACAGAAGCTATGTGAAGATATACAGATATAATCCGAAAACTAAGAAGTTCATAGCATTACCACTTTCGGAAGATGTAGTCAGAAACTATTCTATAGCCGACAACAGCCCGTTTGCGAGTTATACAGGTGTAAGCATATCCAACTCGACACGGGCATACGTTCTTGATCTGAATACGGATAAATCCACGTTGATCACAGATCCCAGAAAGGACAGACTAAGCCAGATAAATCTTGGAAAAACAGAAGATTGGGTTTTCAAATCAACAGACGGAACTCCAATAGACGGATGCTACTATCTGCCCCCTAGTTTCAATGCTTCAAAAAAATATCCACTCATTGTATATTATTATGGAGGCACATTGCCAACACCCCGCTCGCTCGAAGGTCCATATCCTCCGCATGTTTATGCAGCATTAGGCTATGTGGTGTATGTGATACAGCCTAGCGGCACAATCGGATACGGTCAGGAATTTGCGTCGCGCCATGTCAATGCATGGGGAAAATATACAGCCGACGATATTATTACCGGCACAAAACAATTCGTAGCCGAGCACCCTTATGTCGATGAAAAAAAAATAGGTTGCATAGGAGCTTCGTACGGTGGCTTCATGACAATGTATCTGCAAACACAAACCGATATGTTCGCGGCGGCTGTTTCTCATGCAGGCATCAGTGCTTTATCGAGCTATTGGGGCGAAGGTTATTGGGGATACACTTATAGTACGGTTGCCAGTGCAAACAGCTATCCGTGGAACAATAAACCACTTTACGTAGACCAAAGCCCACTATTCAATGCCGATAAGATAAAAACACCACTTTTGCTCTTACATGGCACGGACGACACCAACGTACCCATCGGTGAAAGCATACAGATGTATACAGCTTTGAAGATTCTGGGTAAACCGGTCGAATTCATTCAGGTGAAAGGAGAAAATCATGGTATCCGCGATTTCAAAAAAAGGATAGAATGGAACAATTCCATTTACGCATGGTTTGCCAAATGGCTTCAGGACGATCCCACATGGTGGAATAGCCTCTATCCAAATTAACCAGTCTCACCTTGTGATATTTTGAACAATATTTCGACAAATAGTATATAAAATTTATAAACTGTAAATTATGAAGAAAACTTTCTTAACGCTAGGATTATTTTTCAGTGCAAGCGCGATAGGCATATCTGCTCAGCATATCGAGTTTGAAGAATATGATCTGGACAACGGATTGCATGTGATTTTGCAACAAGACAAATCAGCACCTCTGGTAACTACCTCTGTGATGTACCATGTGGGTGCAAAAGACGAACAAACCGACAGAACAGGCTTTGCGCACTTTTTTGAACATCTTTTATTCGAAGGGACAGAAAATATAGCTCGTGGACAATGGGATAAGATCTTGAGTGCAAACGGAGGTCAGGGAAATGCCAATACAACAGACGACCGCACATACTATTTCGAAACTTTCCCATCCAATAATCTGCAACTTGCCTTGTGGATGGAATCGGAAAGAATGTTCCATCCGGTGATCAACCAGATTGGCGTTGACACACAACGTGAAGTTGTAAAAGAAGAAAAACGCTTGCGTGTTGATAACAGTCCTTATGGTAGGTTGTTTGAAGCCGTAAAGAAAAATATTTTCATCAATCACCCATATCGTTGGACAACCATTGGTGACATGGCACACATAGATGCCGCAACATTGGATGAGTTCAAGGCATTTTTTAAGAAATTCTATATTCCAAACAATGCCGTATTAGTCATTGCAGGTGATTTTGACAAGGTTCAGGCAAAACAATGGATCAACGATTATTTTGCAACCATCCCTAAAGGAGTTGACATTGTAAAACAAACCTACACAGAAGCACCGATCACGAAACAAATCAATTCCACATTTGAAGATCCCAACATACAAGTTCCGATGCTGATCAATGCATATCGCACGCCATCTTTCAAAGACCGTGACACATATGTTTTGGACTTAATTTCATCAGTGCTGAGTGACGGAAAAAGCTCACGCCTCTACAACAGAATCATTGATAAAGAAAAAAATGCTCTGGAAGTGGGATCATTCATCTATCCGCAAGAAGATTACGGTTCTTATATCATATATGGATTGCCTATGACCGGCAAAACAACCGAAGATATTCAAGCCAGCATCGACGATGAAATAAAAAAAATATCAACCGAGCTTATCTCTGAAGATGAATACAAAAAAATACAGAATAAGGTTGAAAACACGTTTGTGAGTCAAAATTCTTCGACTGATGGCATTGCCCACAATCTGGCTTCATTCTATATGTTGTATAAAAATACAAATCTCATCAATTCCGAAATAGACATATACAGATCCATTACCCGCGAAGAAATAAGAGATGTGGCAAAGAAATATTTGCAACCCAATCAACGTCTGGTTCTTGATTATGTACCAGTAAAAGGCAATTAATATCAAACTTATTTTACGTATGAAAAAAATATTATATATCATTTTGTCACTGACATTATCAGTCTCAATGCAAGCTCAAATAGACCGGTCTGTGCAACCCAAACCGGGTCCCTCACCAAAAGTAAATCTTGGAAAGCCACAGAGCTTCAAACTACCCAACGGACTCACTGTCCTTGTAGTGGAAAACCATAAATTGCCTCGTGTAACATTCTCCCTGTCGTTGGACAATCCTCCTTATCTGGAAGGTGACATAAAAGGTGTTGATGATCTTACCAGCAATATGATGGGCAACGGAACCAGCAAAATAAGTAAAGATGCATTCAACGAAAAAATAGACTTCTATGGAGCAAGTGTATATTTCAGCACATCAAATGTTGGTGGCACAACCCTGTCACGGTATTTTGCAGATGTGTTGAGTCTTGCTTCACAAGGAGCTTTAGACCCGTTGTTTACACAAGAAGAACTGGATAGTGAAAGAGCAAAACTTCTTGATGAACTTAAAACTCAGGAAAAAAACACTAAAAATATAGCCGGTCGTGTGCGCAAAGCCTTAGTGTATGGAAAGGATCACCCAAGAGGCGAAGTTTTGCGGGCAGAAACCATAAACAAAGTGACGCTTGCCGACATAAAGACTAATTATTCCAACTATTTTGTTCCTGAAAATGCATACCTCGTCATTGTGGGTGATGTAAAATTCAGTGATGTAAAAAATCTGGTTACAAAAAACTTCTCATCATGGAAAAAGGCGGTTGCACCTAAAACACCTTATTTTGAACCAACCAACCTGAGTAAGACCGAAATTGATTTCGTAGATGTTCCTCATGCCGTGCAGACCGAAATATTAATAAACAATGTAGTATCATTGAAAATGACTGACCCCGACTATTTTGCAGCTTTGTTGGCAAATCAGATTTTAGGAGGAGGCAGCGACGGCTACCTGTTCACGAATCTGCGCGAAGGTCATGGATGGACCTATGGTTCATATTCTAACATCAATGGAGATAAACGAATATCCGACTTCAATGCTTCTGCATCAGTCCGTAATGCTGTTACAGACAGTGCTGTTGTAGAAATGCTGCATGAAATAAACAGAATCAGAACGGAACTGCCAACACAATCGGCTTTGGATCTGGCGAAAGCAAAATATGTGGGTAACTTTGTGATGAATGCGGAAAAGCCTCAAACCATTGCAAGTTTTGCTTTAAGAGAAAAGACTCAATTGCTTCCTGCCAATTTCTACGAAAACTATATAAAAAATATCAATGCTGTCACATTAGATCAAGTGCAGGCCGCAGCAAAAAAATATATCTTGCGTGATGCCAGTCGTCTGGTCATTGCCGGAAAAGCGTCAGAGATTTTGCCCAAGCTGGAAGCTTTGAACATTCCGATCAAATATTACGATTCGAATGCAAATCTGACCTCAAAACCGGTAGCAAAGACTCTGGATTCCAGTATCACACCACAGAGTATTCTTCAAAAATATATTGATGCCATCGGTGGAGAAAAAGCAATAGCTGCAATAAAAACCATTTCTATCACTAACAAAGCATCAGTGCAGGGACAAGAAATGACCACTTTGCAGAAACAAACATCGGCTGGTAAATACTTGCAAGAAATGTCTATAATGGGAATGTCTCTGAGCAAAATTGTATATGATGGCACCACTGGAACTATAACTGTGCAAGGTCAGAAAAAACCACTGGAAGGTGATGAACTGGAAAATGTTAAGTTAGGAATCATCCCTGAGATCAAACAGTTGAGTTCTACTACCATAAAGGTTAGCGGCATTGAAAAAATAGGAGATTCGGATGCTTACAAAGTGGTGGATGGCAAACGGGCTTCTTTTTATGATGTGAAAACAGGTCTGAAAACTGCCGAAGAAGCCACTGCCGAAGCCGGAGGACAACAAATCACACAACGTGTGATATTGAGTGACTACCGGGAAATTAACGGCATAAAGATACCTTATAAGATGTCTATGAACGTTATGGGTATGGAGATCGAAAATAATGTGACCGATATCAAAATAAATTCGGGAGTTGCTGATAGCGACTTCAAGTAAAGATAAGATTCATTTATTTAATAAAAAAGCAGGGATTTTAAAGAATCCCTGCTTTTTGTTTTCATGCAAAAGAAAAGGGTTGAAACTTAAACATTTCAACCCTTTTTCTTATAATTATCCTATGTCTTTCGATTATGCATCAATATTAGCATAAGTTGCATTTTCCTCTATAAACTCGCGGCGGGGAGCAACATCTTCACCCATCAACATTGAGAAAATATGGTCTGCTTCTGCTGCATTTTCAATGGTCACCTGACGCAATGTCCGATGCTCCGGATTCATTGTTGTATCCCATAGCTGGCTGGCATTCATTTCTCCCAAACCTTTATATCGCTGAGTGTGAATGGCATTTTCATTACCATCACCATATTTGTCAATAAACGACTGGCGTTGCTTATCGTCCCAGCAATATTCTTCGGCTTTTCCTTTCTTGCAAAGATAGAGCGGAGGCGTTGCAATATAAACATAACCCTGCTCCAAAAGAGGTTTCATATGGCGGAAGAAAAATGTAAGAATCAATGTAGCAATGTGGCTACCATCCACATCGGCATCAGTCATAATTACAACTTTGTGATAACGAAGCTTATTTATATTCAATTCCTTTGAATCGTCTTCCGTCCCGATTGTCACACCAAGAGCTGTATATATATTTTTTATTTCTTCACTTTCCAAAACTTTGTGTGGCATTGCTTTTTCCACATTCAATATCTTACCCCTCAAAGGCAATATTGCCTGAAAACCACGGTCTCGTCCTTGTTTAGCCGTTCCACCCGCAGAATCTCCTTCGACAAGGAATAACTCACAGATCTGAGCATCTTTGCTTGAACAGTCAGCCAACTTTCCGGGAAGACCACCACCGCCTAAAGGAGATTTACGTTGCACCATTTCGCGGGCTTTGCGTGCCGCATGACGTGCTGTTGCAGCAAGAATCACCTTTTCTACAATTATCTTTGCTTCTTTGGGATGTTCCTCCAGATAGTAAGATAATGCTTCTCCTACCGCCTGATCTACGGCGCCTATCACCTCATTGTTTCCAAGTTTCGTTTTTGTCTGACCTTCAAACTGAGGTTCAGCAACTTTGATGGAAACAACAGCTGTCAGCCCTTCGCGAAAGTCATCTCCACTGATTTCGATTTTCAGTTTTTCCAGCATTTTGGAGTCGTCCGCATACTTCTTCAATGTACGTGAAAGGCCTCTTCTAAAACCTGTTAGATGTGTACCGCCTTCTATTGTATGGATATTATTTACATAAGAATATACATTCTCGTTGTAAGACGTATTGTATGACATCGCAACCTCAACCGGAGTGCCTTGTTTCTCGGTCACAATATGAATTACATCCGGGATCAAGGGTTCTTTTGAAGCATCTATATAACGGACAAATTCTTCAAGCCCTTTTTCAGAATAAAATAATTCCGACTTAAAAGTACCATCCTCTTTCTTCACACGCTTGTCAACCAATGACAAACGAACTCCGGCATTCAAAAATGCAAGTTCTCTTAAACGGGATGCTAATGTATCGTATTTATATTCTGTTGTCAGCGTAAATATGGAATCGTCTGGCTTAAATGTGATGGTTGTTCCGGTTTCCGATGTTGAGCCAACAACCTCCAAATCGTGGGAAGAATGACCACAAGAGAATTCCTGTACATGGATTTTTCCATCGCGGCGAACTTCTGCCCGCAGGTATGTGGACAATGCGTTCACACATGAAACCCCCACTCCGTGCAATCCGCCGGATACTTTATATGTTCCTTTATCAAATTTACCGCCGGCATGCAACACTGTAAGAACAACTTCCAGAGCCGATTTTTGCTCCTTTTCCATTATATCCACAGGTATGCCACGACCGTTGTCCGAAACGGTTATTGAATTGTCTTCATTAATATAGACCTTGATATCATCGCAAAAGCCAGCTAATGCTTCGTCTATCGAGTTATCAACAACTTCATAAACCAAGTGATGTAAGCCTTTTTCACCTATATCGCCAATATACATGGCTGGTCTTTTCCTTACAGCCTCTAAACCTTCCAGAACTTGAATATTCTGTGCCGAATACGATGCACTTGATGCTTTTTTTTCTTTATCTGTCATTTTTGTTTATTGTTTTCTGTAATCTTTATTAATGCAATAAAAAGGAAGCCCTATATTTACATTATAAAAATGCTAACATATATACAAAAAACAGACCAAATATACAAGACCGAAAAAATCAATAATAAGATCTATTATTGATATGTAAATCCAGTTTAACAATAGTAATTCAAAAGCAAAAAGACAACTCTAAAGATTTCGATTTTCATCTGTTATCTTAATATATCAATTAAGAACTATTATTATTCAT
>JBKECE010000174.1:0-32176 GCA_047974325.1 Dysgonomonas sp.
CATCAGCCGTTCTGCCAATTCTTTGTTTTCTATCGAAAAATTAAACTCATTGGATTGGATTCCTCCCAAAGCATTGGTTTTGATACCAGATTGTATGAGTTTTCCCTCATAAGTCTTGAATATGTAGCCTTGATGTTGCACATTGTTCAGTTGTCCGGCCTTGATGCTGCCACTACCATATGGAACATAAAACCAGAAGTAGAATAGTCCGATTCCCAATAAAACAATCACTATGAGAATCGTCCATAGAATGCGTTTCCATTTATTTTTTGCACCTTGCTTTTCCATCTTTTAATAATTATCTTGTCTATCAAACAATTGTATTATCTTTTTTGTTTCGATTTGCGTTCATTTTCTTTTTGTTTGAGCTTTTCTTTTCGCTCTTTCTCTTTTTGCTTCAATTTTTCCTGACGTTCTTTTTCCTTGGTTTTTTGTTGTTCTTCTTTCTGCTTGCGGGCTTCTTCTTTTGCTTTTGCCGCAGTTTTTATTTTTTCTTCTTTTTCTTTAGCTAGCTGTTTCAATTCTTCTTGTTTTTGAACTTCAGCCTGTTTTATTGCATCTTGAACCGCTTTTTCGGCATTCAATACAGAATCTTTTTGTGCTTTTTCGACACGCATCAGAGAGTCTTTTTGCAATTTTTCAGCTTGCTTATGTTCTTTTTCTATACGTTTGGCTTCCGCCTTTTCTTGTTTCTGCTGTTCCTTCTCTTCCTTAGTCAATTTCGGTTTATTCTTATTGAAAAGATTTTTAAGTCCGTCAACCGGATTATCTATAATTTCTTTCGCCGTATTCACTACATTGTCAATCTGCTCCACCTGTTCATCCGAAAACAAATCTGCGGCACTAGCTTCCACTTTTTCTTTTTCGGGTTCTACTTTAGGTTTCTCTGCCTCAACGCTCGATCCGGTATCAGTCTTTTCTTCTTTAGGGACAGCAACTTCTGTTATTGGTTTTTCCGGCTCTTGTGGTTTCTGAACAACTTCTCCAACAATCTTGCTTTCAGTGGCTTCGCTTGCGGTCTTTGTCACTTGATCTTGAATTTGCTTTTTCCAATAAGAAATCAATGGTTGCATATCGGAAGAATGGTTTTCCGTATAAAAACTAAAATAATCATTCAGACTCTTTCCTTTCATCAAAGCTGCCAGATTTTCAACCGAAATAGGAACTGGTATCACATCCGAATCAATCTGCGAGACTAGAGAGTTAGGTAAAAATGCCTTGTTCAGGTAATCCGAAATTTCTTTATGCGAAGAAAAACCTTTCACTTGAAGCATTTTTACTTTGCCGGCTTCGCTGAAAACCAGATCAAATGTTTTACGTTTATATTCGGAAAAATTGTAGCTGGCAACATCGTATATCAATTGATTCTGATCTACGGTTTGCGGATCATAGATCAAAAGAAGTGTATAATCCGTATTCAACGTGTTCGTGAACTGAGCCAAAGCTGCATCTCCTGTCGACTTTTCGTCCGCAAACTTCAAATCCCAAATCATCCCCTTTGTAGGAGAATTATCTGCGGCAAGAGTTTTGCCGCTCGACAAGTTTTTGAGCATCCCCGATGCAAAAGTATTAACGTCTCCACTGTCGGGATATTTATCGACAAGCTCTTGAAGCGAAATTCGGAAAGTGTCCACATCATTTGTCTGAGCATAAGTCAATGCATTGAGCAGCATAAACTTCGGCATCAGTTTTGACAATGGATATTTTTCTTTAATGTATTCATAGTTGCGTCTCACGGTCTTTATGTTGCTACCAAGATAAGCACTGTATGTCTGGTCATATAGAGAATCCTGAATGGATGTCATGTTTGTCATGTTCCATTCATAATTATTGTCGGCAAGCATAACAGCATACTTGTTTCCGGCAAACTCGGACATCAATTTTTTTCTGTAGTTTTCCGCCATGTCCCGATCTTTCAGTTGCAGATAGATCAAAAACAACTGATAATATATTTCTTCGAGATTGGGTGTTTTAGGAAAACGTGTCACATCGGTTTCAAAAGCATCAATGGCCAATCTGGGATCTCCCAATTTATCTTTATAGATGTTTCCCATACTGAATAATGCATTCTCAATGATGGCATTCGATGCTTCTACAGCTTCTTTTGTGAAAGGAAGTTGTTCTATATAAAATTCACGGGAATAAATATCATCTTCTTTTTTCTTACCTTTTTCGACAACAGTTGAATCTCCATTTTCGCCAAGAGTCGGAGCAATACTGTCCGTCTCCTGCGCTGCAACATCATCAAAGACTGAAGTTTTTTTATTTTGCAAACGCCAATTGTCTTCTAATTTGCGGTTTCCCCATTGCCGTTGGAAAGCCAGTTTCCCTTTTTCGACAGTCTGCGGATTATAGAAGTAAAAACTTGACTGGGCACTTAATGCTCCATTTATTGGACTAGACGGCTTAACAGATTCTTCTCCGGCATTGTTTTTTGCCAGAGTTTCTTCGCGTTTACGCTGCTCTTCTTCTTTCTTCAGATTAACTATATACTTATCTATTGCCTTGTTACGTTCTTCTTCAGGCAAGCTAGCCAAATGTTGTATGCTGTCTTGTAAATGTATGGCTTGAGCATGTACAACCAATTCGTCCAACACTTCGGACCGAAGTGCCGCCAAAGGATATCTTTCATCTTTTTTACTCAACACACTGATCACACCGGCATAGCAAGGTTGTGCCTTGATATAGTCGCGCTGCTGAAAGTATATCTCGCCCAACCTCAACTGACAAATGGCTTTATCAAAACCGTTACGCGTGCTTTTTTCAATTGCAGTTTTATAGTTATTGATCGCCTTTATAGTATCCTTGTCGTTCATATATATATTACCCAAAGCATAATATATTTGATCCAGATATTCTTTATTCTTCGAACTTTTACCCATCTTGCTAAGCGAAGAAATCACCTTTTTCTTATTTTTGGGATTGTATAGTTCCGACTGTCTTATCTTTGCGTTTAATGTAAAAATATAAGGCGTACGCATACCCTGAACGCTTTCAAAGGCTTTGTATGCTTTCTCGGGCTCTCCCGATTTTGCATAAAGTTGACCTAAAAGATATTTGAGGCGTGTTTTCTCATAATTGTTTTTCTCCGATTTTATGGCAGATTCTATATAGGGAACAGCGGCTTTATATTCTTTGTTCCTTACCAGATAATTTCCATAGATGCTTGCAAAATCACCGGTCAGATTAGCCGGAACATCTCCTGCCGTCTTCATCTTTTCAAAGATGTTGTCAGCCTCATACATCCATCCCATTTGTGTGTATGCAAGGGCAATCCAGAGGCGGGCTTCGGTGACCACTTCCTTGTCATTCTGATACAAATGCGTGATGTAAGAAAATGTTGAACTGGCTTTAAGATAATCTTCGTTCTGATATTCGGCCTTGCCCATCAGTAACCAGGCATTCTTCAAATATGGGTTGAATTCCTTTTCCTTGAGCCATTCCTGATATTTGAGGTCTTTCTTTTTGTCCGGATCTCTTTCCGGTTTTGTTTGTATGGAGTGCAGCTTTATTGCCTTAGTACATTTGTCAATAGTGATATTGAAAGCTCCCCCTTCTTTTTTATTTTCATCCAGATCGGGATTATAAGGGTAGACGGATATGATCTGGGACAGATTATCCGCATTGCTTTCGTTTTTGGTCTTCAGTGCTTCGTTGTAAGCTTGTTCTGCATTGAAATAGATATTGTATTTTGTGTTTATGGCATGATAGGCACGTGTTGTATTGGTATTCTTTTTTGAAGAACACGATGATAGCAAAGCCAACAAAATCAGTCCTGCTGAAAATGTAGCAACACGTACTTTATTACAAAATGGTTGATGAACCAAATTTATCCGAATCACTGGTTTATACTCTATATAAGTAATAAACACAAAAATAGTATTTTTATTGTGAGATATTGTGCTATTCTCGCTATCCCGTATTTTATGGAGGTGTAATATATACCTGACTACTTTTCGAATCTGGAAAATTCTCAAGAGCCAGATCTATAAAATTATGCAATTGAAACATATTGTTTATGAATGTGAAAATGAACAGAACCGAAACAAAGATGATCATGCGCTTTGCATACTTCGGGCTCAAACTTTTATAGAGCCATGCGAAAAATAAAGGAAAAGTATACGCCCAATGACCACTATAAAGAAAGAGTTCGTCAATTCCGAATTCACAAATAAGATGTATGCCCACATCGACTAAAATGAGCAATACCAGCATTTGAACTGCCTTGTTTTTGTAATTTTTTATTACAGAAAAAACAATCAGAACTATAATGCTTGCAACAAAAAGATATGTGAATACATTGTAGTTATAATACTGTTCAAAATTTATATTGATGGCATACCCTTTTTCGTCCCAAAAAATAGCAGGAGCAAGAACTGGAACGCCAAAAAACACCAGATATTTTTGCCACAAAGGGAGGGCGTCTTTAATATTGCTGAATGTTTTTATGGTTGTATCCATCTCCGTAAATGAAGGTTTAATCCAGAATAGCCACATTGCCGAAAAGGCAATACCGATAACTAACGATTTGAAGAGAAAAAACTTAAATTTCTTTTCGGTGAAAAAGATTGGAATAATTCCTTTTATCGCATTTGTTATTGTGATACCACCCAATTGAAATACAAAAAGAAAATTTGTTATTATCGACACCGGTATTTTTTTCTTCATGAAATAGGTGTAACAGAATATAACAAAAGACAAAAAACATGCAGATATAGGGAATGATTCCGGCGAGAAACATAACACAAGATTTGTCCAAAAGAAAGCAAAAAACAAAGTGAAAAGGAACAGTGGATATCCCTTTAGCTCAACAACTTCACGGATATATCGATATATATAAACCACAGACAAACTGATAACAATAGTACTAACTAAAACAAACAGAAAAATTCGATGCTTATAACTAAATTCGTTTTCCAGAATATTACCTAAGAAAACAATCGGTTTCAGAAACTGAGAAAATAATGGATGATTTACAGCTCCATTCTGACCAAAAGTGATTACGGCAGGAGTATCGAACGAAAAATAATAATCAACCCCTCTTATATTTCCATGTCGAAGGTGAATTACTGTATTTTGAACTAAATATGCAGAATACGAATAATAAAAAATGCAAAGCCCTAAAAACAAGTACAATTCGGTTTTCGTTCTCGGTATTATGTTTTTTAGAACAAATACGAACTGAGATAAAGCTTCTTTTATATTGTTTTTAATTTTGTGAGAATTGTGCATCTGTAGTTTGTTTTGTGTCGACAAAATTAATCTTTTTTATTCAGTTTCTTCATTATGAATCCGTTTTATAGTGGATCCACATCAAAGTGAATGAGTACAGACCTACTCTCAGGATCACTTGCGAGTAGGTTCTTATAATATTCTATTGCTTCACGGACTTTTTCGGGACGAAGCCTCGGATCTATTTTTATCAAAATCTTCCGGATATAAAGAGCCTGAATGCGAGATATTGCCGGTTTTGTCGGCCCAAAAACTTTGTCGCTAAAAGTTTGCTTTAGCAATGAAACTAAATGTTCGGAATATTTTTGCACCACCCATTCTTCTTTGTTGCGAAGTGTCACGGAAATCAATCGGCAAAATGGGGGGTAAGAAAATAATCTTCGCTCATCAGCTTGCAATTCATACAATGCCTGATAGTCATTGTGGCGCACAAAACTGATTATGGGATGAGTGGGTTGACTCGTTTGCAAAACCACAACCCCTTGTTTCTTCTTCCGTCCGGCACGGCCACTTACCTGAGTCATCATCTGAAAGGCTTTTTCATGTGCCCTGAAATCGGGATAATTGAGCATTGCATCAGCATTCAGAATTCCGACCACACTCACATTTTCAAAATCCAGCCCTTTCGACACCATTTGGGTTCCTATGAGGATGTTGGCTTTGTTGTCCGCAAAATTATTGATGATGCGTTCATATCCGTGTTTGCTGCGAGTTGTATCAAGATCCATCCTGAGCACTGTACTTTGAGGAAAAAGGGTTGAAACCTCTTCTTCGATCCGTTCTGTTCCATAACCAACAATATCCAGTTCGGAAGACTTACATTCAGGGCATTCTTCCGGAATAGAATAAGTGGCTCCACAGTAGTGGCAAAGCAAAATGTTTTGCCCTTTATGATAAGTCAGACTCACATCGCAATGATTACATTTAGGCGTCCATGCACAAGTTTTACATTCGAGAAGTGGTGCAAAACCTCTCCTGTTTTGGAACAAAATGACCTGCTCTTTTTTGGATAGTGCAGACGTTATTTTGTCAGACAATATGGGAGAAAGCACAGATTTCATTTGTTTCTTACGCCTCAATTCTTTCGTATTCACAACTTCAATCTGCGGAAGAGCAATATCATCGTACCGTTTGGAAAGAACCACCAATCCGTATTTTCCAGTTTTGGCATTATAGTAACTTTCTATTGCCGGAGTTGCGGTGCCCAACAGAATTTTTGTATCATGCAAATGAGCCAGATAAATAGCAGCATCGCGAGCATTGTATCGGGGTGCAGGTTCTTGCTGTTTGTATGACGATTCATGCTCCTCGTCCACGATGATAAGTCCAAGATTTTTGAATGGAAGAAAGACTGAAGACCGCACACCCAAGATGACTTGGGGAGGTTCATCATTCAAAAGGTTTTTCCAAACATCAGCTCGCTCATTATCATTGAATTTGGAATGATACACTGTCAACTTATTGCCAAATACACGTTTTAGTCGTTCAGTGATCTGTGTGGTCAGTGCTATTTCAGGCAACAGATACAATACCTGTTTTCCGCTTTCTATAGCATCTTTGATCAGTTGAATATATATTTCTGTTTTTCCACTCGAAGTCACTCCGTGCAACAAAGTTGTCGTGTGCCCGGAAAAACTTTTCTTTATACTACAATAGGCTTCTTGTTGAAAAGGGTTGAGTGTTTTGGCCGCATCCGGAACACTTTCTCCATAGTCGAAACGGCTCACTTCCATTTCTGAATATTTAAAAATCTGCCTGGCGACCAAGGCATCAAGGATGGCTGATGATTGGCCTGTTCGTAAGAGAAGCTCTTTTTTAGAGATAAAATTATTGTCACCAAAATCAGTTTCTTTAATACGAAGAAAATCAGCGAGTAAAGTTTGCTGTTTTTTTGCACGTTGCAAACCGGATAATAAGGAATTCAGTTCTTCTTCTGTATATTCTTTCGACAGACTGACGTTAGTTTCTGTTTTTGGAGTGTATCGGTTTTTTACACTTTCGTTGATAGAAACAGCATTTCTGTCAGCAAGTGATTTAATGTACGGAGCAATATTATGTATCCCGGTCAGTTTCTCAATTTCAGAAATTTTGAGAGGTTTGTCGTCTGGTAAAGCAAAAAAAATACGGGATTCATTCGATGAAAATGAAACTTGTGATTCAAACTCTGCATTGCGAAACACAAGAGTTTCGCTTTCGAGTTTCAGAGCCGAAGGAATTGCTGCTTTATAAACCTCACCTATAGAGCACATATAGTAAGAAGCAATCCATTCCCAAAACGATATTTGCATGGGAAGAGCAATTGGACTCTCATCTAAGAGACTCACAATTTCCTTTAGACCAGATTCAAATTCTACACTCTCTGTGAGTTTGTAGACAATGGCTGTGTAGAATTTCTTTTTCCCAAACTGGACAATGACGCGCGAACCCGTCTTTATTGAATGTGAAAGTTGTGTTGGAACGGAATATGTGAAAACTCCGGGCAGGTGCAAAGGAACTATAACTTCTGCGTAGAGCATATTTTATTTTAAAAGTAATAAGAAGCCGACACCGACCAATATTTAGTTTGAGATTTATTCAAATCACTAATGTCGCTTAACGAAGGTCGATCTGCCTCAAAATTGTCTGTCAGTTTATATCTGAAGTTGATGCCTACGTCAAAATTCGAAAACAAAGTTATACCTGCTCCGGCATTCACTCCGGCTTCAAATTGCTTCGATTTAAACTCTTCGGTCGCCAATTTCAAATCTCCACCTTTGAGCTTCACCGAACCATAAGCTCCTCCGGTCGCATAAACACCTAATATTTGAACAAGGGAGAGTCTAAATTTCAGATTCAAAGGAATGCTGATATAGTCATAATCAGAAAGTTCGGCCGATCTTAATTTTTCTTCCACCGTAAATTTTTGATGGCCATACATAACACCGGTTTCCAGGCCAAGACCATTAAAAGGCAAAATTTCGAGCGAAGCACCAAGTTGATAACCCAACCTGTTGCTAACTTTCAAAATATCACTGTTTATTGAATGGTCAATCACATCATATCCTCCTTTTATACCAAATCGGACTTGTGATATCGCTGCTTGTGTACTGAGTACCAAAAAGCAGCTTGTAACTGCAAAGTAGAGCACAATTTTTTTCATGTCTTATAATTTGGGAGAAAGTATTGTAGCATGGCCGGGAATCGAACCCGGATCTAAAGTTTAGGAAACTTCTATTCTATCCATTGAACTACCACGCCGATTTTCCTATTCAGTTTAGGCAACACAAAAGTAGTGGATTTTTTAATTAAAACTTTTGTTTCACCTGTTTTATTTCACTTAAATACGTAAACCACTTTCCCGGTTTAATTATAGAACACCTTTCGAAACCAATAGTTCTTTGATTTTTATCCAATCGGCATAAGCTCTACCTTCTGATGGCACAATCAATGGACAACCTAGATTAGCATCGTCTATGTAAAGATGTCCATAAGCTTTCGGTGAGTTTGTCCAAAATGTCTGGCTTGGGTTCTTCTGAACACCATATAGTGGAATGCCATTGTCATGAAACCACTTTAGAGCATCTGACAAATAATTTTCTTCGATGATAATGACTTCGTTACCTGTATTTTTTTTCTTTTTCCTGTCACTCCTCATTGTGAACAATATCAGCCTATGCCCCTTTTCAACAAGTTCTTTGAGAACGGGTATAGCACCAATATCTTCTCCTATTTCCGGAAATTTATGTGTTACACAAGTGCCGTCGAAGTCTATGCAAATATCCATCGTATAATTTTGTTCGTTTTAGTAAAATGAAATTGAAAATGTGTAATTATATAAATAAACACCGTAGTCATATAATGAATGCGCTACGGTGCTTTATATTTATTTTCTGATCCACACATTGGTTATGTCTCCGAAAACAATTTTATGGTAAGATCCCACTTCCTTATGAGCATCAACGTAAAAGGTTTTATTTTTTTCGGCATACACTTCATCAGGATTTACGGTATGTATTTCAGCCAATTGACATTCAATAATGAGCTTCGCCTCCTTATAGGCAACTTTTCCCGAAGGTGTTGTAACAGGAGTCAATGTAGATTCTTTCATTTTGTCCGAGTCACGTCCCGATTTTTTGCCAAACAGCATGTATTGTTCTCTATATTTTTCATCAAAATAAGCCATTGTGTAAATCTTATCTTTCAAAATCATTTCGAGCGTATATCTGTTGCCTCTCAGCCCACAAAATGTAACGGGTTTTCCCATGAGCAGACCAATTCCACCATCTCCTGCTACCATCGAATTGAAATCATCAGGTTTTCCGGCAGTTATGACAGTATTATCTTTTCCTACTAGTTTGAAAATAGATTCCGGAATTTGATCAGGTTCAATCGCCTTGAACAACTCATCAAACGATTTGTTTTTTACATCTGCACTCACTTGCGTGCTGTCAGGTTGTTCCCCTGTCTGCTTTTCTGTTTTACCAGCCTGATTACAGGATGCCAATAAAACGACAAGAGATAAAAACATTATTTTTTTTCATTGCTTTTTTCAATATTCAGGTTAGTTTATAAATTTTATTTTTGCAGCATCTCTCGGTTTAGCTTCGGGCGTTTCATTCTTATAGCCTAATGAAATAGCTAAAACTATTTCATAATCGGTGGGAATATCCAGAGCATCTGCTACTTCTTTCGCTTCCGGTGTGTTCAGAAACCGACCTAAGCTGCCAAGAGCACAAGTTCCCAAGTCCATAGCCTCGGCTGTGAGCATAATAGTCTGGGACAGAATTCCGCAATCCAAATCACTAGACGGATTATTTTTATCTTTTGCGATAACCAATACGGTTGGTGAATCATGAAACAATTTTGGTTTGATCGCATTGATTTTACCCAATATTTCAGCACTCTGCACTACTCTTATCTCCCAAGGTTGTTTATTGTTTGCACTTGGGGCATTGATGGCTGTTTGCAGCAAAGTATCTATTGTCGCCTTTGGAACCTGATCCGGCTTGTATGAACGGATGCTATGACGGTTCAAAATATTGTCAAATACAATTTTTTGCTTATCTACAGATTCTGAAACCTTTGCCGTTTTATCATTCGACGGATTAGGCGTGCATGCAGCCAACAGCAATGTTAAGGCTAGCACCGGAAATAAAAAAATCTTCTTCATAAGTTATAATTTTAGATATATACATTTTGAAAAGTTAAGTCTATGATAAAAATAATATCCGAATTTTAATTTTACTGGCAGATAGTTTTATTCTCACTTAAACACCAACGCAGCTTGAAAATCCAGACCCAATTTCACAAAGCTAATAAAACGAGCTTTAGAAAAGAAAAATGCAGGTGTTATTTAACATTCTAAAAGGAGTACACCGCGATTTGTATCTATTTTTCTTTCTGTAGGGCAGAGGGAAAGCTTTAAATAAACAATTTAATAAAAAAACCTAACATAAAAGTAACATCTGACACACTAATGAAGCGAAACAAATATTATTTCTTAAAATAATGAACTGATTGTATCAATATTACTTTTTGGTTTAACTCATTTGTAACAGTTACTTCAAATTATCTTGTTTTGTTTGTTGTGTTATCGTAACAAATAAAATAGAGTTTTGTGTCAAAAATTTATACGTTATTTTATGCACAGGATATTTCTTTTCTTTTCGACACTCAAAACCAATTATTTCAGATTTTCTTTTCTTGCTTTCATCATCTTTTCCTCATTCGGACTCTCTGCTCAAACAATCATAAAAGGCATCGTCACAGATGCAAAAACAGGCGAAGGATTGCCCGGAATCACCATTTTTGTGAAAGGAACATCCAATGGTGCGGCTTCGGACATCGACGGCAATTATGAACTCAAAGTAAATAGTGGAAAATATACACTGACAGCATCAAGTATATCTTACAACACATTGGAAATAACAGATGTAGAAGTCAAAAAAGGCGAAACTCTCACACTAGACATCCCAATGAAAGAATCTGTGCAATCACTAAACGAACTGGTGGTTGTAGGAGTAGCACGCCTGACATCGGAAGTGTCACTGCTCAATTCTATGAGAACATCGACAAGTGTGATTAGTGGTATTTCGTCACAACAAATATCAAAAAATCAAGATAGAGATGCAGCAGAAGTAATCAAACGCATTCCCGGCATTTCTGTTATGGACAATAAATTCATAATAGCCAGAGGTTTGTCTCAAAGATATAATAACGTCTGGTTAAACAATAGTGCTACGCCAAGTTCAGAATCCGATACAAGAGCCTTCTCTTTCGATTTGGTACCAAGTTCTCAAATTGAAAATCTGATCATAGTGAAATCTCCCCAACCCGAATTGCCTGCCGACTTTTCAGGAGGATTCGTAAAAATAACAACAAAAGGGGTTCCTACAAGTAACAATATGGAATTGAGTTATACGACTGGCCTGAACACGATTACAACATTCAAAGATTTCAAATATAATCCCGGAAGCAGTGCTGATGCTATTGGTTTTGGAAGTGGATTCAGAGAGTTGAAAAGCTGGGTGCCGAACCGTTTAGACCAAGATAACTCAGAAATGGTTGACAATGTATCAAAGAACGGCTTCAACAATAATTGGAATATCAAAACAAAAAAAGCAATTCCCGATCAACGTTTTTCCTTTGCCATAAACAGACGTATCGATTTGGCAAATGCTAAGCAACTCGGTTTTACAGGTGCAATAAACTATAGTAATATATACAGAACATACGAGAACCTGACCAATACACAATATTCAGTCTATGACTACATAAATGATAAGCCATTTCCCGAATATGAATACAAAGACAATCAATACAGCAACAGTGTGAGATTGGGGGCTATGGCAAATTTTTCTTTGATATTGAATAATAGAAACCGCATTGAGTTCCGTAATATTTTTAATCAACTTTCACAAGACAGATACACACTTCGCACAGGTCTCAACTATTCTAACGGAACAGTTAAGACAGAAGAAAAACAAGAATATCTATATTCAACAAGAACCATATACTCTACACAGTTAGCCGGTAAGCATCAAGTTTCAAAAAATGGCAATCTCGATTGGACAGGAGGATTTTCCTTTGCCGATAAGAACCAACCCGATAGAAGAATCATCAGTCGCGAGCAAAATACAAACCCTATTGATGTTGATTTCTATGAGAAAATGGAACTCTCCAGCATAACACGAAACTTCATAAAGATGAACGAATATATATATTCGGGAACTGTGAACTATACACATAAATTGACTATGGGAAGTTTAGAACCAACTTTGAAAACAGGTCTTTACGGAGAGTATAAAACCAGAGATTACAAAGCAAGAGATTTTAATTACCTGCCCAATTACGTCTCTTCCAGCTTTTTGTATCAGGATTTAGACCAGATATTAAGGCCTGAAAATTTTGGTGTAGGAACAGAAAAAATGCCAATAAAAGAAGAAACAAATAATAATGATAGCTACACGGGAGACAATCAATTAATAGCAGCATATCTGGGATTCAACATCCCTCTCGAAAAGTTGAACATCTATGCCGGAGCACGTTTTGAACATAATTTAATGACTTTGACAAATTATACATCAAATTCGGCAAGTGATTTCACAACTAAAAAAAGCGATTATAAAACAACTGATGTATTTCCCTCTCTGAATATCAGTTATAACCTCAACAATAATAATATCTTACGTTTCGGATATGGTATGTCTGTAAATCGTCCCGAATTTAGGGAAGTATCACCATCATCCTACTATGACTTTGACATTTTCAACCGAATCAAAGGAAATCCGGATTTAAAATCAGCCTACATCCAGAATTTTGATATCAGGTATGAAATTTATCCTTCTGCATCAGAGCTAATATCAGTAGCTCTATTTTATAAAAACTTTAAGAATCCAATCGAATGGACTTTCATTCACTCAAGTGGCGGTGCGCGTATCTATACTTTTGAAAATGGCCTTTCTGCAAACAATTTCGGAGTGGAAGTTGATATTAAGAAAAGCTTAGACTTTGTGGGAATGAAATATTTGTCTCTAATCCTAAATGGATCATTAATAGACAGTAAAGTGAAATTTTCAGAAAATAGTCTTGATACCGAACGTGCTCTTCAAGGACAATCTCCATACTTGTTAAACGCAGGAATATTTTATCAAAATGAAAATCTCAAGTTAACGTCCGGTTTGCTTTATAACATTGTAGGAAAAAGAATCACAGGACTTGGAATCAAGCAACATACCGAAGGATCGAGCATGAATGAAGATATACCCGACATGTATGAAATGCCCCGTAATGTTATAGATTTTAATATTAGTAAAGGATTTGGTAAAAATTTTGAATTATCGGCCGGCATCAAAGACATTTTGTCTCAAGATATAATATTCAAACAGTTTCCAAAATTTACAGATGCTAACGGAAAAGTACAAAATAGGGAACAAATAACAAAACAGTTCAATCCGGGACGAAACATAACTATATCCGGAAAGATTACTTTCTAAAAAATATTGAGTAAAAAAATAAATTTATATTTCACATCTTTTTATTAATTAAATTTTAATTATGAGAATTTTTAAATTATTTAGTTTGGCAACTGTTGCCTTAGTCACTTTGAACTTCTTTACTTCATGTAATGACAAGGACGATGACAACAATGGTGGTGGTACCAATACTGGTACTATGGTTGAAATAGGAAATGGTAGTGATGCTTTTGAAATCAAAAATGACACTGTTTTTAAAAAAGGTGTATACCTTCTTAAAGGCTGGGTTTATGTAACAAATGGTGCTTCTATCAAATTTGAACCCGGAACAATCATCAAAGGTGACAAAGATACCAAAGCGGCTCTTGTTATCGAACCGGGAGGCAAAATCTATGCTGAAGGTACTGCAACCGAACCTATTGTATTTACTTCTGAACAAAAAGCCGGATTTCGTAGACCTGGAGACTGGGGTGGACTAATCATTTGCGGTAAAGCAAAAAATAATTTAGGAACTATGCAGATAGAAGGTGGTCCAAGAACAATTCACGGAGGAAGTGACGATAGTGATAACTCTGGTATCTTAAGATATGTACGCGTTGAGTTCGCCGGTTATCCTTTTGATACAGACAAAGAAATCAATGGTATAACATTCGGTTCAGTTGGAAGTGGCACAACAATAGACCATGTGCAAGTATCTTACTCTAATGACGACTCTTTCGAATGGTTTGGTGGTAGCGTTAATTGTAAAAATCTTATCGCATATCACGGATGGGATGATGATTTCGACACAGACAATGGTTTCTCCGGAAAACTTCAGTTCCTTTTAGGTGTACGCAACCCAAGAATTGCAGATACATCTCTGTCTAATGGCTTTGAGTCTGACAACAATGCCGATGGTAACAATCTGACACCTAAAACAGCTTGCGTGTTCAGTAACGTAACATTGGTTGGTCCAATAGGACAAGCTACCGATTTCCAAAACACTTCTACATACATTACTGCCGGAATGTATCGTCCTGACAATAACTCAAGAACAGGTTTATTCCAATCTGCAATGCAAATCAGACGCTACTCTCAATTGAACTGCTTCAACTCTGTTGCTATGGGTTACCCAGTAGGTTTATTGCTTGACAATCAAAAAGGAAATACTCAAAGTTTAGCTACAGACGGAACATTAAAATTGAAAAACTTAATATTCGCAGGAATGGGTATTCTTGGATCGGATGTTAACAATAGCTTTGCAGACAAATATTCAGCAAACGGAAAAGATATGACAGACGAACAATCTTTCTCTCACACATTCTTCCTGCAAGCGTCTAACAATAATCAATACTTTTCAACTATTGCAGAATTGAAGCTAAAACAACCAAACAGTCTTCTATCAAATGCAAACTGGGGTCCGACAACAGGCAGTCCACTATTGGGTAGTGCTTCGTTCACTGATTCATATTTGTCGTCTGGCTTTGACAAAGTAACCTATGTTGGTGCTTTTGCTAGTGAAAATGACAACTGGATGGCAGGTTGGACTAACTTTGATCCTCAAAACACTGAGTATTAAGTATACAATCGAGATACTATAAAGCGAACACAACGTTTATTTAAAAGATCAGGCGGTAAGCATATATGTTTACCGCCTGATCTTTTTTCATACCTCTTTCTTTTCTATCGTATTGTCTTATTCAGCACAATCATGCTTTCATTTCCCATATTGAAGAGCAGATCTACAATACTCAGATTGGGAATAAAACCAAACCTATCTTCAAAAACCTGATAGTAGGGAATGGACACAAAATCGACATCCGAATTCCACTCTTTTTTAGGATGGATCGTATTGCGAAAATCAAACTCTTCTGCTGATGAAACATCCTGATAAGATTCAGTATACATGATGTTATGACAATCAATACCAATCAAGTTGCAAATCAGAGATTGCATTTGTTGATTGTAGTCGATCAGATATTTGATCTTTTTCTCATAAAACGGTTGAAAATCATCACGGTAATATTCAAAAAAAGGAGTAGTATTGTATGCCGACACCAGAGCATTCCAATGCACATGTCGCCAATTGGCATGATCCGCAATACAAACATCCTTCACGACGCATTTTAGAGTCTCTGTACGCTCAATCGGAATAGATAGAGGTATTGCTCCATTGGCAGACAAGATAGTGCAACGATTGCGATAAGATTGCTTCTGATAGTTCTCCCATTGGTCAATGCAAACACTATCCGACCCTGCGTGCAACAATTTGGAATAATATTGAATGGGAGCCAAATATGCCGTGGAAAGGAAAATAGCCATCTTCGAAAATGATTATTTCACTTGAGTAAAAATTCTGTCCCAACGGATACCACTGTCGTCATCCGAACTATACCAGATAAAAGAAGCCTTACCAATTATGTCCTGCTCCGAGATGAATCCCACATAACGCGAATCGACAGATTCATCCACATTGTCAGACAAAAACCAATAATAATTGTATTGGAAAGTATAAATCGGCATTTCCACTCCTCCCACAAATATCCTATTGTTGGCAATTCTCAATTTATCGCCACATTCCTGTTCAAAAATACTCCGATAGACAGGCAAATTAATGGCATCAATCTTGATTTTCATCCCCTTCTTCGGGATAATGATATTGTAAGACGAAACTTCCTTTTCTGCCAAATCAATTTTTAGAGAATCGGGCAGGTTCTGATTGAGAAGGAAAGCTTCGTAACGGTTAAATGATGTATAAGCAAAATCTTTTTTGACGGAAAAGTTACGAAGAGGAATATCCAGCACCGCAATAATATTTTTAATTGTATCCGTATAGTCTTTTTGAAACTTAAATCGTAACAGAAAATCGGGAGAAGTCACATAACGTTTTCCGTTGATCAGATAGTTATAGCCATCAACCACCACCGTGTCTCCTGAAACAGCAACACAACGGCTTATACATAAACTTCGTTTGTCGAGAGGTTTCTCTCTTTGCATCGGATTGTTGAACACCACCACATCATTTGATTCCACCTCAGAACCGAAAAGACGGTGATAGCCTAAATTGATGAGAGACGAATAGGATTGCATCCCCAGAAAAGAATCAAAAGTGAAAGGTATGGACAAAATCGTGACCGGCATCCTGATTCCATAAGACGTACGGTTTACCAAAACCCGGTCACCTTTAAGTAAAGCAGTTTCCATCTGCACTGACGAAACTGAATATGATTCAATAAAAAAACTCCGGACAATAAGCACCACGAGCAAGGATATAAGAAATACCTTGCTCCAGTAAATTACTATTTTTGAAGTTTTTTTTTCCACTATTTAGTCCTTAATAGCACTTGTAAAAAGCCTGTTCCAACGAATTTTTCCGTTAAACCAACCCTTATCTTTGTTCAGAGAAAGCCAAATGAACATAGGGCGCCCCACGACATGATCTTCCGGCACAAATCCCCAGACACGCGAATCGGCCGAATTGTCACGATTATCACCCATCATAAAGTAATAATCGTAGCGGAATGTGTAAGAATTTGCTTCTTTGCCATTGATATATACCTTTCCGTCTTTATACTCAAAATCGTTGTGCTCATAATTTTTGATACAGCGCTCATAAGCCGCAACTTTATAATCGGTGTAAGTATCAAATTTGATCGTTACGCCGCGTTTCGGAATCCACAAAGCCGGAAAATCACCTTGTTTCCATTGCATTGGATAATTTAACGGGTAAATGTTTTCATTAAACTTTTGATTGGTTTTCTTCATAATCTCGTTTTGTCTGATCACATTCAGCACAAAATTCTTTTTCTTCAATTGAGCCACCATATCATTGGTCAGTGTCACATACTGATATAGTAAGCCCGGATTACCATTGTTCCAATTCAGACCAAGATACAAGACAAATTTTTCGGGATTTTGCTTCAAATCAATAGGAGCAGAGCTTGCTATTTTCGATTGGTCTTCATTGCTTATACCCAATTCTTCAAACACCACCGGAGAGATATATGTTCCGTCCGTCTGAATCACATACAAGTGTTGAACATTTTTAGGATCTTTGATCGGTTTTCCATCAATGAAAACCGTGTCATTCCTCAACATAATAGTTTCACCGGGAAGTCCGATGCAACGCTTTACATAATTTTCGCGCCTATCGACAGGCCTGTAAACAATATCACCATAATGTGCCTTATCGCTCCACACCGCAGCACGTCCATCAGGATTATTCAGACAAAGCGAATAATAATCACTTTCTTGCTGTTTGACGGCAACTGTATCGCCTGCCGGAAAGTTGAACACCACAATGTTTCCTCTTTCTATATGTCCCGTTCCGGTCAGTCTTTTGTAATCTACCTGTGGTTTTTCGAGATACGATTTCGTATTCACCACCGGAAGAGTATGCTGCACAAGCGGAAAAGAAAAAGGTGTCATCGGTGAACGAGCACCGTAGCTCACTTTGCTCACACAAAGAAAATCTCCCACCAACAACGTTTTTTCGAGTGACGATGATGGTATCTGATAGTTTTGGAAAAAGAACGTTGTGATAACATAGGCCACAGCAAGGGCAAACACGATTGCATCCACCCACTCCATCACTTTTCGGAACGATTTATTTTTGGAATTTCGCCAAAAACCCCAAGGAATCAATTTCGTTATATAACTGTCGAAAAAAATCGGGATCAGTAACAATACAATATAATAACCAGACCAATAGACAAAAAGCAAACACAAGACGGTCATGATTGCAAACTTGATCCATTTGTTTTTTGGAGCAGCTTTTATTTTCTCTCCAACCGATAATTTTTGATCTTTCATATTTCAGTTAATATTTTATTCTTTAAAATTTCAACAAATCGTTCATCCCTAAAAATCCTTTTTTATTGTAGGCAAACTCAGCGGCAACAACAGCACCAAGAGCAAAACCTTTGCGACTTTTTGCGTCATGTTTTATACTGATAGTATCGACTCCCGATTCGTAAATAATTTCATGAATTCCGGGAACTTCACCTTCTCGGATACAATGAATTGCAATTTCGGACGGAGATTTTTCTACTTCCAGATTCCATTTGTTTTTACGGGCTATGTTTTCGATCAACCCTTCAGCCAAAGTTATGGCAGTTCCGCTTGGAGCATCCAGCTTATGAATATGATGGATTTCTTCCATTTTTACATCATAATCAGGAAATTGGTTCATTATTTTTGCCAGATGTTTATTCAGTGCAAAAAAAATATTCACACCCAAACTATAATTTGATGCATAAAAGAACGTATGTCCACCATCTAGACATTCTTTTTTCACAGCATCCAGACTATCTAACCAACCAGTGGTTCCGGAAACGACGGGGACATTTGCTTCGAAACATTTTTTATAATTATCCAGAGCGCTCGCAGGCATGGTGAATTCAATTGCAACATCACTATTTTTGAAAGCCGGAGAATCGAATTCCGACTTATTGTTTTCATCAATAATCACAGAAATCTTGTGACCTCTGCCCACAGCTATTTCTTCGATAGCCTTCCCCATTTTGCCGTATCCTATCAGCGCGATATTCATCTTTTTCTTGGTTTAAAAAAATTAAAGAGATTACACCATCTCAAATATTGCAAATGTACACAAAAAAAACAAACTGCATTTTCAGCAATATACTAATTAGCCTCAAAAAATATATAACAGTCTGTTTAGAATCTTATAAAATAAAAAAATGGTTCTTATTTTAGTCATAATATCTTAATTTATAGCTATTGTACCATACAATCAGAAATATCCTCTTTCAAAAATTATACAGAATAAAAAAACTACAGGCCTAAAGACCTGTAGTTTTCTACTACTCAATATTCTGGGAGTGTCTGTAAAAATATTTATTTACTCGTTTTACTATTCAAATACACTGATCTAAACAGTTTCCCGGCAGACCTATGTTTCCAAAAATTCATCTTAATTTATTGCTTAACCACTTTTATTATCTTTCCATTCACATTAAGGAAATAAACCCCATTCGTGAACGAAGACATATCCAATTCAATCTTATTATTTTCTACAATTTTATCGATATAAACTTTTCCTATCACATTGCTGATTATAATATGACCTACATTAGAAGCAGAGTTTTCTATAAATAATATACCTTTGGTTGGATTGGGATAAACGACCAGAGGAGAATCACCTGTTTCATCGATACCAGAATTCGAGATCCCTATACCTGTCAGTGTAATCGTTTTTGTTCCACCATTTGTAATTATTTCAAATTGCTGTTCGAAATTACCTAATGCTGACGGTGTAAAATTGAAATTGAATGTGTGTTCTTCGTTTTCTGCTAACGAAATAGCAGCAATATCCCCAAACGTTGTTGACCATGGACTGTTTTCCAAGTTAGTTATTCCTGATACGGAAAGATTGCCTGTCCCTCCATTTTTCAAGATGAACTCGCCAGAGTTGACGGATGTCCCAAGAGTAACTTTGTTTGCATTCCATGCAGCCGGTGTTATTTCAGCAATCGGAGAATTATCTTCCTTCACTGATATATCGTCTAGAAGAAATGGTTTACTGCTACCATGGCTAACTGCTTCGAATACAATACGCCCTGTTTCCATGTCAGAACAATCTAATTTTACTTCATATTTATACCAACCTGTATTTGTTTGCGATTCACATGTGGAGCATCTATATGCAGTCAAAATAGGTTCTTTTTCTGATGTGTCCCCATCATCGGTCAGATATACATTAATACGATTCACATCGGTATTATTATCACGATACAACCAAAATGAGAGAGTATATGCATCTTTATCAAAAGCTAATAGAGGTGTTACCAACTTCCCTTCTGAGAAATAATTACATCTGTATTCTAACATACCCGAACCAGAGTGAGGTACTACATTTTTATCAAAAGTACCTTCATCGACCCGTTGCCATACGATATTATTTTCACTTTCATTTTTCCAGCATAAGATTGGGAAATGCTCGTCGTCGAAGCTTTCATCGAGTGGAAGCGAAAGAGCTGTATTACAAGGATTTTCTCCTACAGTAACAGCATGCTCTTTGGGAGCAGACATACAGAAATTGGCCCATACTGACGAAATACCATATGTATAATTACCTTTCTCAGGTACCAAATCAGTATATGTATTTGCAACCCAAATATCATCATTCAACTGTTGCCCATCACGAAATATATTGTAACCGATCAGTGCTTCAGAATCTTTTACCACACCTGCAATGGCCCAATTGTAGGTATATGCTGCTCCGATAAAAGATAGTGGCTGCCACCTATTTTCGTAATAAATCAAATTGGATTTTCCCACTTCAACAATAGGTCCACCGTTCGCTAGCATTGGAGCCTCATTTGCTAAAATGTTTTCATTATATAACCCAATCCAAAGTTCTTTTGTTGAATCTATTTTGAAGCTTTTACCCAATGGTATTTCATTCCATTCAAACAATTTTAGACCTGACACAGGAACTTGTTTATCTACGATCAATTTGCCTGGATCGTATTCTGAGCCGCCTTCCCATACACGAATAGAATAAGGCGTAGTTACATTGGGGACAAATCTTATCGCGGACAAATATTTTCCATTCATATTTTCCAATTCATTGGCTTCCCATTTCACCGCAATTTGCGTGCCTCCCGGTGTGCCAATTACATTGTCAAGAGAGTAATTCTCATTATAGGAAATTCTTTCTCCCGAAGTTGTTGATGCAGGGGAATCCCAATTCAACACAACATTATTTTCTTCCGGTTGATATAAAAATGAAGATATGTTGTCTACCTGATTTCCACATTCATTAGCAATGAATACCGGTTCGTCTATCCAAACTTTAGGAGAAACTCCACAAAGGTTATTGTATACAGCTTCCACACAATATGAATGCATTCCGGCAATCACATTTTCATCTGTATATGACGTTTCCGTTACATTTGCCAGAAATATACTGTCTTTATAAAGATTATAAGATTGGAATTCTCCGTTATCTTCGGGTGCATTCCACGCCAGAGTGACATTTCTCTGCGATGCAGATGCTGTCAAATTCGTCGGAGCAAGACATGTGCTTGTCGTTCCCACATAAATGTCGTCTAGTTCAACTCCGCCTTCCAATACGTAAATTCCAGAAATAGAATAGGCGTCAAAAGCAATCTGATAATGTGAACTGGGATTTGGCAATGTTATAGCTTCTTCTGTCCAATCGACAATTTCATCTTTGTATTCCTTTAAAAGAACCCAGTTTCCGTTCAATTCAGTTCTGTAATATACACGTAATGTGTCCTGATGTGTATATGGTACATCATAAGTATTTTCGCGCGCTTTTTGTCTATGCCAAAAAGAAAGTGTTGGGTTAGGAGTTGCCGAAATATCTATATACGGCATTATTAGTTTAGTCTCGCTACTTCCGGTTTCGTCATAAGCATATGGCAACACAATCTTATAATAACCACTATGAGTATCACCCTCTGTGATTTCCCACAGCATATCTCCCAGAATTTTTTCCTGTGTCCAACATTTGTTAGAAAGTGTTCCTTCTTCAAAATATTCTTCAAAAGGATACGGATTGATCTGGATGGGAATTTCACACTCATCTTGTTCCATAACTACAGTATGTTCTACTTTGGGCGATATACAATTTTCATATACAGCTTCAATCTCATATGTGTATGTACCCGGACCGGGAACCAGATCACTAAAATGTGCTGGTATTATTGGTTCGGGTGTTAGTTTTACTCCATCGCGGTATACATTGAATTTGAATGGATTGGTATTTCCTAACTCATTCATAACTGAGAATGCAGAAATCTGATTGTATGGCAAAGTTCCTATCAAATCTAAAGCTCCTGTATTTTTATTTATTTTATAAAAAGGACAATTATTAGTGTTATCCAATTCACGTGCAATCCAATACAATTCATTGGTTGCCCTGTCAATAGATATATCTTGCAGATAAGATACATTGAAAGGAATATCCGCTATTTTTGTAAAAACTCCGGTCTTTAGGTCTATTGTACCAAATTTTCCAGGATTCCCCATCGCAATTCCATAACAAACACCCATGTTATCAATAGCCAAAGCATATGTTCCATCAAGCAATCCTAATTTGGTATAACTTCCATCAGTAATATCTAACAATCCATAATCACTGGATTCTGTAGTGCCCCACGATGACACATAAAATTTATCCGACATCGGATTCCATGTAATAGAAGAAAGATAGGGCAAAACTCCATATTTAGCATTGTATGACATGATTAATTTTGGAGTCCAGGTATTCACCTCCATTTCATAGAAGCGATAGGTTGTTGTTCCAAACAATTTATTACTATCTACATAATAGATCCGTCCATTGGCATATATCATTGACAGAGCTCCGTTTGAAGCATTAATATCTGTCAGAAAAGTGTCTGATGCCGGATTGCCAAGTGTTGATTTGTAAAAAGAGCGAGGACTTGCTGCTGTTGCATAAATGAATTCATTAGCCAATGCATCTTGACCGCTTTGAGAAGATTGTTGGCTATTGCTCGCTCCCAGATTAGGAATATCCCATATCAAATTGACATTGTACCATTTAGGAGAATGCTTAGTTGAAACAATATTCCCCGGAGGATTGCATTCTTGTGACATAATACTACCCCAGAAGCACATCACTGTGAAAAGCAGACATGTAAATCTTAACTGTGTAACTCGTTTCTTCATAAACGCTTTTTTTAATGATTTAATATTTTGTATTCAGTTTTGACCATAAAACAACATTTTATACTTAAATAGCGTTGCTTTTGCATACAAAAGTAATGTAAACAAGACTATATTAAAAAAATATGACATGTCCAAAGTATGTACATTAAAAAAATACATAGTTTGATAATCAAGCCATTACGATTTAAATATTCTGGTCAGCCTTTCACACCTATTTAATTTTCTATTCACATTGATCAATAACTTCAATCTGAATTTGATGGCTCAACAAATAATTGTAAGACGTGGACTTTAAATGCACAATTATCTTTAGCAAAAAATACATACCTTTGATTTTACAAAACTTTTGATAGCGATGATGGCTAGCAACAGTTATTATCCGTTTGCAAGTTACCATCAAAAGTTTTGGAGTTACTAAATCTTTCTTCAACTGCAATAGAATAATTCATCAGAATAATATAAATCGTAGACATCAAATATTAATATTTATCACTTCAATTCTTTCCATAGAAGAAAATAAAAAATAATTGACACTTCTTTTTTCTATTGGTTTTTCAACAGATTTGTTGCAGAATCTATATGTAGCCGATTTAATTAATGATAAATAATTTAACTAAAAATAAAAGCAGATAAATCCTAATTACTGCTTTATATAAAATACAGAATATGACATTGAAAAAATATTTACCGCGTTTTTCTTTTATATTACTTCTGCAAATAATATCATCATTTTACCTCCATGCCGGCAATCAATATTATAATTACGATTCAATAGGCAATGAACTGGAAAAAATTATCTATCTCAACAAAATAGAGTCAAAAATAACAATCAAAAAATGGCATGATCTCGCCCAAAACACATCTGAAAAAGAAAGAATGAATGCGTTCTGTTTATACTGGGAATCAAACATGAATTATGCTCATGGTATAAATGATACTGAATTGATTGACAGAATAGATTCATGCCTCAATCATTTAAATGAGACTAACTATCCATTCGAAAAAGCTTTATTACAACACGCCATTGCTCTGGGATACATATCAAAAGGAGATTATGGAGAAGCTTTCAGTTTTGGATTAAAAGCATATGATCGATTCAAAGAGTTGAAAAATGATAAATTCATAGTCAGATCATTGATGCTCTTGGGATATATTTTCACAAATACCAAAAATTTTAAAATGGCAGAAGATTATTTTAAACAAGCCCTTAAAATTCTTGATCAATCACAAATTGAATATTACGGAACACTTATCAATATTTATACACTCAAGTCCTATGCCGGCAACACTAAAGAAGCTATTTCTGAAATGGAGTCGCTACTTCCAAAGCTAGAAAAAATGCCGGACAACAAAAGATTATTGATTGTTATATACACGAACTTAAGTTCTTTCTATGCTTCTTTAGATGAGATGCAAAAATCATTAGACTATTTCCACCTCGCACAGAATTCAATGGTAGGTGTAGATAATAATAGATTGCGGATGAGTCTCATTCAAAACATGGGATACTTCTATATTAAACAGAAAGATTTCAAACAAGCAAAATACTATTTCGACACATCTCGTAAAATAGCATCTGAAGATGAAAATCCAAGACATATGTTTCTTGCATTATATGGTTTGACTAATATGTATGAACAAATGGGCAATAGCGATAGTGCTTTTGTTTACCTGAAAGAATGTTATAAATTGCAGACACAACTGTCTAACAATCCCAAAACGATAGAAACATATCAGGCATATTTTTCGGCACTCTTGGATTCATCAACGAAAGGGCTCAAAATTGCAGAACAAGAAGTTTCATTAAAAAACAAACAATTCATTATCATCATAATCTCATCTCTGGTGATAGTCCTTCTGGCTCTGCTTTTCTTAATAATCTTACAGCATAAAAAGAAATTGAAAGAGGCAGAAAACAGAGACATGGAAGAACGTTTGCAACACGAGATGGAAATAAAACAAATTCAGGAAGAAGACATAGAATCAAAGATCAGACAAATTACGTCTTATTCTCTGATGTTATTGAATAAAAATCAAATTTTACAACAAATTTCAGATACTTTGAAGCAGCCAGTGAAAACATATGAAGAATCGTTGAAGAAAAACGATAGAATGGCAGCTATAATAAAAAGTAATTTAAATGTAGACAATGATTGGAATGATTTTAGGATTTATTTTGATCAGGTACATCCGCGTTTTTTCGATACGCTAAAATCTTTGTGCGAAGATCTGACCGAGAACAATTTAAGAATGTGCGCTTATTTCAGATTAGGTCTGCCAACCAAACAAATTGCACAGATCTTGAATATATTGCCTGATGCTGTGTTGAGAGCAAGATGGAGACTTAAAAAGAAATTCAATCTAAGTGAAAATGAAAGATTAGATGATTTCTTAAGGAGGTTTTAAAAAAAAATGAATTCGGGCTATTCCACAAAAAAAGGTGAAACTTATATACTAAGCCTTCACCTCTTATTTTTTAATACTGGGAAATGGTATCAATTCGTTTTCTTGTTGAGTTTATATAAATCTATCAATTCTCCCAAGGTTATCTTCAGGGCATTCATTGTTTCAAAAAACTCGGGAACTTGTGTGTCATAGAATGTTTTTCTCATCAATGCTAACGCATTTGCATAAGAATCGGTCGTCAAAAATAAACCTACGCCACGCTTCGCACAAAGGACTTTTTCGTGTTGTAAAAACTCTAGCGAGCGCATCAATGTATTATGATTAACTTGCAGATTTTGAGCTAAATCTTTTACGGTTGGTATCTTCATCTCATTTGTCCATTCTTTTGAAACGATTTTCTGCGAGAGAACATCTACGATTTGTAGGTAGATCGGTTTATTCTTATGAAATTCCATTGTATGTGTATATGTTAAAGTGTCAAAAACACTACAATTCTATAAAAAATTATTTATATGCAGAAATTAATAAATAAAAAAGATATTAAAAATTAGATAATCCACTATTATATAAATATTTATAAAAATGTATTAATCTATAACATTAGACTAAAAAAACACTCTTTAACTCAAAGACGAAAATAAAGAACATTTTTCTACAGAGACAAATGCGAATAAAAAAATACTGTGAGAAAAGATTAAGACAGTATTCGCCTGAATGAATTTAAATAGATCATCTGACGCAGTAAAATTCACGATGAACATTCATCAGAGACATCTTCTCAAATTCTTTAATTCGAACCGAATTGTAAATCCCTAAAAAAGCATAGTAAATCTTCACATCAAACAAAACAAAATAATAAAATAGTAACTTTGTATACTAACATCAAAAAACATTGGTAAATTAAAATATGAGATTTAATTACGACATCATTGTAGTAGGCGCAGGTCATGCCGGTTGTGAAGCAGCGGCAGCGGCAGCAAATATGGGATCGAAAACACTATTGATCACGATGGATATGAACAAAATTGCACAAATGAGTTGTAATCCGGCAGTAGGCGGAATTGCAAAAGGGCAAATTGTTCGTGAAATTGATGCAATGGGCGGTCAAATGGGAATCATTACAGACAAAACTGCCATTCAATTCCGAATGCTCAATCGATCAAAAGGCCCGGCAATGTGGAGCCCCAGAGCACAAAGTGATCGCATACAATTCATTCAAAAATGGAGAGAAACTCTTGAAAATATCGAAAATCTTTTCATTTGGCAAGATGTAGTAACATCTCTTATCATCAATAATAAAACAGTAGAAGGTGTTATTACTTCAATGGGAGTAAAATTCTCGGCAAAAACGGTAATTCTGACGAATGGTACATTTTTAAATGGATTGCTTCACATAGGTAAAGTTCAGCTTACAGGAGGTAGAATATCCGAGCCAGCATCGTATGGAATAACAGAGCAGTTACGAAAATTCGGATTCGTTACTGATAGAATGAAGACCGGAACACCTGTTAGAATAGACGGTAAAAGCGTTGATTTTTCAAAAATGGAAGAACAAAAAGGAGAAAATGATTTCCATAAATTCTCCTACCTAGACTTTAAGCCTCGAAATCTAAAACAACTGAGTTGCTGGATTTGCTACACAAATGAAGAAGTTCACAACAAACTGCGAGATGGTTTGGCAGATTCACCTCTTTACAACGGACAAATCCAAAGTATTGGGCCAAGATACTGTCCAAGTATAGAAACAAAAATAGTTACATTTTCAGACAAAACATCACATCAATTGTTCTTAGAGCCCGAAGGGGAAAACACGCAGGAATATTATTTGAATGGATTTTCTTCATCTCTACCAATAGACACCCAACTGAAAGCATTGCAAGAGATTCCAGCTTTTAGAAATATACATATATTCAGACCGGGTTATGCAATTGAATATGATTTTTTCGATCCCACCCAACTTAAGCATACGCTAGAGACAAAATTAGTCAAAAATTTATTTTTTGCAGGACAAATAAATGGTACAACAGGATATGAAGAAGCTGCCGGTCAAGGTTTGATAGCAGGCATTAATGCACACATTTCCGCACACGGAGGAGATGAATTTATATTGAAACGCAACGAAGCATACATCGGAGTATTAATAGATGACCTTGTAACTAAAGGCGTAGATGAACCCTATAGAATGTTTACGTCCCGAGCCGAATATAGAATTATCCTCCGGCAAGACGATGCAGACAGTAGATTGACCGAAAAAGGATATGAAATGGGGCTAGCAAAAAGAGAAAGAATAGATCTTTTGAATCAGAAGAAAGAAGAAATAGAACGATTGTATAATTTTGTAGAAAACTTCTCGATAAACCCAGAACATGTAAATTCAGCGCTTGTCGAATATGGGACAAGTCCATTGAAACAAAAAATCAAATTGAAAGATTTGATAACACGTCCTCAAATTTCAATATCAAACATTGCTGAAATTATACCAACATTAGCAGAAGAAATTGAGAAAACACCGAACCGAAAAGAAGAAATATTGGAATCTGTAGAAATAAAAATAAAATATGATGGTTACATCAAAAGAGAACAATTGATTGCAGAAAAAATCAATCGACTCGAAAACATACGCATCAAAGACAAATTCAACTACAACAATATTCTATCCCTATCAACAGAAGCAAGGCAGAAACTCACAAAAATAAACCCTGAGACAATAGCACAGGCAAGTAGAATCCCTGGAATTTCTCCAAACGACATATCCATACTTCTTGTATTATTGGGTAGATGATGGTGAAATGTTTCACGTGAAACATCGTGTTAAAATATTGATTAATAAATATATTACAAAAATAAATAAACAAAATGAGTATAGAAAAACTAAAATCATCAGTACGCAATGTCCCTAACTTTCCTATAGAAGGAATACAATTTAAGGACGTAACAACTCTATTCAAAGAGGCAGAGAATTTAAAATCACTGGCAGAAGAATTAAAAAATTTGTATAAAGACAAAGGAATAACCAAAGTGGTTGGAATAGAATCTAGAGGATTCATTATGGGTCCTATAATGGCACTGGAACTAAATGCCGGATTCATCCCAATCCGAAAACCTGGAAAACTACCTGCAGAAACCATTGAAGAAAGTTATACAAAAGAATATGGAGTAGACACTATTCAAATACATAAAGACGCTTTAAATGAAAACGATGTGGTAATACTCCACGATGATTTGCTGGCAACAGGAGGAACAATGTTTGCAGCATATAATCTTGTAAAGAAAATGGGTGTAAAAAAAGTATACATAAACTTTATCATTGAGCTGGAAGATCTTAAAGGACGAGAATTATTCCCTTCAGATATAGAAATAGAATCATTAATCAAATACGACATCTAAACTATGGAAAATAGTTCTTCTACAAAAGACTATTTAATGAATATAATTCATAACATTCCGGAAAAACCGGGATGTTATGAATATTTTGATGAAAAAAACAAGATAATATATGTAGGCAAAGCAAAGAATTTAAAAAAAAGAGTATCATCGTATTTTAATAAAGTACATGATAATGTAAAAACAAGAATACTTGTAAGCAAAATAAGAGATATTAAATATATTATTGTTGATACGGAAGAAGATACTTTTTTGCTTGAGAATAATTTGATCAAACAATATCAACCCAGATATAATATATTACTCAAAGATGATAAAACATATGCTTCAATCGTAATCAAGAACGAATATTTTCCACGAATTTTTCAAACAAGAAACATATATAAAGACGGATCATTATATTTTGGTCCCTACTCTTCCGGATTCAGCATAAAAATAATGCTGGAAACAATACACAAATTATACCCCATACGTACCTGTAATCTGAAATTAACTCCCGAAAGCATAGCGCAAGGAAAATTCAAAGTTTGCCTCGAATATCACATAAAACGTTGTGCCGGACCTTGTGAAGGATTGCAAACTCTCGAAGAATACAATAATAATATAAATATCATAAAAGAAATCCTAAAAGGGAACGTAAGCAGTGTCAGCAAAACTCTTTTGGATGAAATGCAACAACTCTCTGAGAATTTAAAATTCGAAGAAGCCCAGAGAGTGAAGGAGAAATATCAAATAATTGAAAATTTCAGAAATAAAACAACTGTTGTCAGCAATATTAGTTACAATATAGACGTTTTCAACGCAGAAGAAGATGAAGATGCTTTTTATGTCAACTATTTAAGTGTACACAATGGGGCAATAATCCAAGCCTATACTTTTGAGTTCAGAAAAAAATTGGACGAAAGCAAAGAAGAACTTTTAGGCATGGCAATAATAGAAATGCGTGAAAGATTTAAAAGTAAATCGAAAGAAATAGTAGTGCCCTATCTTCCGGATATTGAATTGAGCAATATCATTTTTACGATTCCACAAAAAGGAGATAAAAGCAAATTGCTCAACCTTTCTCTCCAAAATGTAAAACAATATAAAATAGATAAACTAAAAAGAGCCGAAACATTAAATCCTGAGCAAAAGTCTGTCAGAATATTGAAAATAATTCAAAATGATCTGCATATCAAAGATTTACCTACTCATATTGAATGCTTCGATAATTCAAATATACAGGGAACCAATCCAGTTTCTGCATGTGTTGTTTTCAAAATGGGTAAACCATCCAAGAAAGATTACCGTCATTTTATGGTCAAAACAGTAGAAGGACCAGACGATTTTGCAACAATGAGAGAAGTCGTTCACAGGCGATATCACCGACTTTTGGAAGAAGATAGCTCCCTACCCCAATTGATCGTAATTGACGGTGGAAAAGGCCAATTAAGTGCAGCTTGCGAAGCTTTGAAAGAAGTCGGATTATACGGAAAAATTGCAATCATTGGAATAGCCAAACGACTCGAAGAAATATATTACCCTGAAGATACTATTCCGCTATATCTTGACAAAAATTCCGAAACACTCAAAGTTATTCAACATCTAAGAGACGAAGCTCACCGATTTGGCATTACATTTCACAGAAATAGAAGAAGTAAAAGCCAAACTACGTCTGAACTGGACGATATAAAAGGGATCGGAGCAGAAACAAAAAAGTTACTATTTAAAAAATTCAAAAGTCTAAAGAGAATAAAAGAAGCTGATATTCAGGATATTGAATCAACAATTGGTAAAAGCAAGGCTAAACTTATTGCGGATAAATTCAATAATACAGAGAATTGATGATTTTTAATGAAAAAAAAGTAAAATGAAATTAGTTGTCTAAACAAACTGTGAATATATTTTGTTAAATATATAATTAACAAAACGAAAACAAACTAAAAACTAAAAATCATGAAAAATTCTCTGTCAAACACAGTATACAAACAAACAAAATACTGGTGGATTTCTCTTCTTATAGGTATTCTATCCATTGCACTAGGCATATTATGTATATCCAGACCAATAGCCATGCTCGAAACTCTTGCTTTTCTATTTGCTTTTGGATTCTTTTTCAGCGGTTTAGTAGAAATTATATTTGCAATATCCAACAGAAAGGTCATTGATAGTTGGGGATGGTCGCTCGTCAGTGGCATCATAGACCTATTGTTAGGAATTGTACTTTTAGCAATGCCACCTGTGCTGATAGTCGGTGTATTTGGCTTTTTTATTGGTTTTTGGGTACTATTCCACTCCATCTGGGGCATTGGTATTGCCTGTGAACTGCAAAGATATCAAGTGAAAAATTGGGGTTGGTTGCTAGCAACAGCTATTCTGGGAATATTATTATCATTCGTATTCATATTAAGTCCTATATTCGCCGCCGGAAGTTTTGTATTAGCCATCCTATGCATTGCATTCTTCATCTACGGAATATTCAGAATATGGCTTGCATTTGAACTTAAGTCACTGAAAAATAATGTAAAAGAGGTGCACGAAAAAATAGAAGAAATAGAAGATCGCTCCGAAAGGAATTAAGCCTAGAGCAGAAAAAGTAAAGACATACAAATTAAAATGCTTATTTTTATAGCCGCAATTTAATTTTGCGGCTATAATTATTTATTATGAGAACACTCATTCAACGCGTCACTCATTCTTCTGTTACAGTAAACGGTACTATAATTTCCGAAATATCGGGAGGACTGACAATTTTGTTGGGAATAGAAGAATCTGACAATGAAGAAGATATAGAGTGGTTGTGTCATAAAATAGCCAATCTTCGAATTTTTGATGATGAGAACGGGGTGATGAATAGATCGGTACTCGACACAAGCGGAGAAGTACTTGTAATATCGCAATTCACACTGCTTGCATCCACCAAAAAGGGAAACAGACCTTCATATATCAGGGCCGCAAAACCTGATACGGCTACCCCACTCTACAGGCAGTTCTGTGAAATACTAGAATCAAAAATTAATAAACCCCTAAAAACAGGGCAATTTGGAGCCCATATGAGCGTC
>JBKECE010000197.1:0-15435 GCA_047974325.1 Dysgonomonas sp.
GCACTGCGCCCACCCACACCTTCTTCGAAAGACCGTACAGGTGCTTATTGCAAGTCAGTAGTTCGTACCGTACCAACAGCTCCAGTGAGATCTTGACGTTTAACTTCGCCATACCCCACTACTACAACTTCATCTAACGATTGAGTATCTTCGAGAAGTATAACTTGAATATTCTTATTTCCTTCAGTTTTGATTTCTTTTTGAGAAAAGCCCAAATATGAGAATGTCAGAGTGACATTATTGTCCGATACTCCCTTTAGAGTAAAGTTTCCGTTTGCATCTGTTACAGTTCCGGTTTTTGTACCCTTTACCATAACAATTACACCTTGAAGTAATTCTCCTGCTTCATCTGTCACCTTACCGGATATTCCGGAGCCTTGAGCAATAATGGATATGCTGCTCCCCAATAAAAATACAATCATCAGTATAAATTTGAGGTTTGGATATTTCCATTTTTGTGTTTTTTTCATGTTATTTTAATTTTGTTAGATCTTTGGATTGGTAAAAATATAGGATATCTTATTTTATTGTATTATTTCAGAATGCCAAATTCTTATATTCAAGTTCCAAAATTGACTATTTAAGATATAGACTTGCAAATTCTGTCATTTTCTTAACGACATCCTGATAAATATCAGCATATCCGGTGCAGGCATGTTCGTAGTTTTTATATATCACACATTCTACAATGGCATTTTTCTTTTTCAAGATATCAGCTAGTTTCTCACTTTCGCGGCAGCTTATAACAACATCGGCTGAACCATGCATCAACAAAGTTGCAGGTGGATTTGCAGGAATATTATATATAGCCGAAACTTTTTTCATTTCCTGTAAATCATCGCTTCCGAAAAACTTCTTCTTTAGTGTTGGGCTGGGAAAGTTTCTTTCTCTCGTGTTGACCATGTCATAAGCACCGTCTTGTCCTATCAGAACCTTACAGCCCGGAATGGTCATTGCTGCCAAACCGCTCAACACAGCACCAGCAGAGCTTCCGCAAAATCCAAACAGTTCTAGATTCAGATTCAGTTCAGAGTTGTTTTTTTTCAGAAAAGCCAAGGCTTGTTTTATTTGTTCCATCACCATTGGGTATGTGCCCCCTTGAGGAACCAGAGTGTAGGATACGCGTACTCCGGCAATTCCTTGGCTTGCCATGTATTGAGATGGATTGCGAAAAGACATCATGCTTCCGGCATTCCATCCGCCGCCATGAATGAAGACTATAAACGGGTGATTTTTCCCTTTTGCCGGTAAATCTACTTCCAATTCCAGTGGTGTGCCGTTTTCAGTAGTGTAAGTGTAACGAAGGGTTTTTATATCTGTGTCGTTTATCCTGAAATATGGAACGTTGTATGGTGTGTACAAATCCGGCAGACTATCGAGATTGTTTACGAGGCTTCGTATATCTGTTTCGCTTGTTAATTTATAATTTCCATTCTCTGTCGGTGTTAATTTCATGGAATAACGATTCCTGTAATTTTGAGCTGATAGGGTAAAGCAAAATCCAACAAGGAGTGTTAGTAGAATAAATTTCTTTTTCATATTATTATTTTATTGAGGTGTGACATTTGGGTCGGATGTAATAAATAGACGATCTACCTTGATGTTGAATCTCTTTACACCCAGATATAGATTGTTCGTTCCTTTAGGAAAATAGAAATAAGTCTTTGTTCCGTCAAGTAGAGTGGGCTCTATTTTTGCCCATTTCCATGTGGATGCAGTACTTGGACAACTCCAATACGAAAATGGTATATACTCCTGAGCATCTGCCCCTGCTGTGGTTTGTAGTACTAACGCATCTCTCTTGGCAGCATCGGTGTTTACCAATCCCCATAGATAATATTGCCCCGATTCAGGTACATTCAGTTTGTAGTAGAGTCCACCAGTTGGCATAATGTGAGGTGTTCCGCCTTGTCCATCCAACGGCATGGTAAGAAATGTGCGCCCACCTTCGGTAATAGGTTTAGTGAGAGGAAAAGGGTAACCATATTCAGCTTCCCAATATATACCTTGAGCCGCATTGGTGATATCGATTGGGCTGAAAGGTTTGTACAAATCTTCGTAGTTGCTCCCCGGTTCTGTGGCACGTAGTATTGGAAATCCTATATCGGTTCCGTTCACTTCCAATAGAGAACGTGATGGCTGTGGAGTCAAAAAAACAGGTGTTCTCAGAGGCAATGATACATCAATAGCAACTTCGCCTTCTAATCCGGCAACGGAAATTTTAGTTTGTTCTTCGTTTGTTATTGTTGTCCTTACTGCTGAAGAAAAGGCGGATATCCAATTCCTCAATTCGTCATCAGTGTTAATTCCTGTGGCTATCCTTACATGAAATGCCACTTGCGCCTTGCTTTGAGTTTGTAGGTGATGATCTATGGTAAGACGTACTCCGTTCACGTTTCCATCATCAAAAACCAACTGCATAGAGTCTATCTTATTCCCCGCACAATCAACTGCCAATGGCACGTAGATGCCGGCAACAGCACTACCTCTTCTCAAAAATACGCAATCCCGGGTGGTTAATGAAACCGATTCGTTGCATCGCATTTTATTCAACATCGAACGCTCATTTACAAATATCTCGACAGTGCGAGGAATTAATAGATGGGAATGCAGAGAGTTTAGTGTTGACACTTCGCTGTCATTATAGATAGCGCATAGCAGAGCATCAGTAGATCTCTGTGCTGTGGTAACCCATGCCTGAAAGTGATGGTAACTAGAATTGTTTGGCCATTCTTGCAACATAAAAGGATCGCCATATCCGTCAGGCACAAACACCATACGTGCGCTGCGGTATCCTCCTGTAAAATCGACCGCTAGATTTACTTCCTGACCCGAGTAGGGTGCAGCAGCTGTGCCCAAAGCTATGTCAGACATGATATAGCTGGTTCGGGTTTCGCGATGCGAATAACCCCATTTTTGTTTCACATATCTAGGATATGATAATCGAAGGTTTTTTATAGATTCGGGTATTTCCCAATCGAATTGAGATGCCATGATACATTGTACATACAGTATAGGTTCGGTATACAAGAGCCCTTTGTACCAAAGGTAAACATCCAGAGCTCCCACTCCTTGCATGAAATCGCCAACCTGCCGACTTCGTGCCCCGGATATTCTTTTGGCAGGATCAAACCAGTTCGCAGCAATATCTGTCCACAGGTATTCCAGCAATGCATTGGCCTGCATTTTGGCTTTATCTGAAGTGGTGTGGCTGTATATGGCGCCTAAACCTTCGTAATCAACTCCATAATAAGATGGGCTAGTGTACTCCCGCAACCCACACTGTATTGTGTATAAATAAAACCAGTTCAACTTTTCGTAACCGGCGGCAGCTATCTCCGGACGATCCAGAGCTTCGCCCAGGAGAATAAGATTTGAGGCATTAACTATTCTGATGTTGGTGTAAATATCTGACACATGATAGTTGAAGCAAGACGTCACGGCACGATCTACAATTGTCTTATAGCGGGTTTGATTTTCACTGCTGAATTTATTGAGGTGCTGGGTTAGGATGCCCACTCCGGGACTCATGCAAAAATCGGCAGCATTTTTATCAGTAACCGCAGAGTCGGAATAACTCCATTTAAAATTACCGAAAGTTGCGCTTGTGGGATCTTTGTCCTGCGCATTTTCCATCATGTCCAGCAGTTTGGGCAAACGGTCGTTCAGATGTTCTCCAGACTCACATAATGCCAAAGCATAATAAAATACATCCCGCAATGCTATCTCATAAGTATTGGGGCTTTGCGCTCTTTGCCAAAACGATTCTCCTGCACTAACCGATTTCTTGATGACCTCTTCGCGAGATACAGCAGCATGTGTTGTCTGGAACATGCACGCACAGGATATAAAAATAATAATTCTTTTTGTAGTGTTTCTGTACTGTGATTTAAAGAGCCGAATCAATTGAGCCATGACATTAGATTTACATTAAATATACTCAAAACTACACAGAGAATTTTAACCCGAAAATATTCAGGATGGCGAATTTTAGCACTCAGTATGTTTTGGTATCCACGGTTAACTTTATGAGATTTTGGATTTATTCGTTGATATCATTTTCCGTTTACTTTGTGATATACATTTATATATCAAAAATTTAATATCATGAAACAAAAAATTATCGTTTTATTCTGTTCTCTGTTTTTTAGTGTCGGTTTTGTCACGGCGCAAGGCGATGGTCGCATACTTTCTACTGCGGCTTATAGTATGGGAGTGCAACGTATTACTATTGATAATGCATTAGATGTTTACAGAAGCAATTCAACAGTGTATGCCATAGTGAGTGAAGATTTCGATTTCAATAATACTCTAGGTGTTGTTGTGAATGTGTATAAAGGATTTGAGCTGGAAGGAGAAATGCCTGAGAATTTCTCAGAACCACAAGAATTTAAAGTAAAGAACACTACCGATGGAAAAGTTTATACATGGAAAGTAATCTTGAAAAAACTAAAAAAAACAACACTTCCTTTAAGTCTAAAATTTTCGTCAGCTAATTCTCCTCTAGATTGGAACAATAATGCCGGTTGGGCATATAATATTATAGGATCATTGAGATATGCAGTTCAGCTTGCCGGAATGAATCAATGCTTCATCGTTGCATGCCAAGAAGGAGCAAAAAAATTGGATTACAGTATATATTCAAGTAATAACAGTGACAAACAAGGAATGATAGAGGTAGAAACGTCGGAAGACGGAGTTGAGTGGGAAAATCTGGTTTCTTATAACGAAAGCAATCCGGTTGCAAAAAACTCTGTTGATGGAAAACCTACATCAAAAGCAGAACGCTTCAAGTCGGCAAAACTTCCAGCCAATACACAATATGTTCGATTCTTTATGAAGAAAAAAGAAGAATCTGCAATTATTCTAAATGAGATTTCAATATCAAAATAAACAAATTAAGATTTTACAATTATGAAAACATTTTTATCTGGTTTAATACTTTTAATGGCGTTTGGTGTTTCTCAAAATTGCCATGCTGATGGTTACGATAATTTTGGTGCTTCTTATTCGTATGGAGTTTATAGATTCAATGTGAAAAATTGCTTGCAAAATGTTTATGTAAATTCAACTAAATTTGAAATACATGCGGTGGTAGCCAGCGATTTTAATTATGATGATCCGCAATGTGCTGTTTTCCAACTTTATGCAGCTGGTGGATTTGAAGAGGTTGCCGGAAGCCCTATTCCTACAAATTTTTCAGTGCAAGGTCAAGAAGTAAAAGTAAAAAAGACCTCAACAGGTGAAATTTATACGTGGAAAGTGTATGTTCGAAAAGCTATTAAAGCATCATTGCCTTTTAGCCGAAACTTTACTTCACTTTTGCCTGTTACCGGATACGACCCTACAAATACAAACAGTATAGGATGGGCATATCGCGTTGTAAGTACTTCTACGACACCTTCTGCTCCTATACTTGGTGGGCAAGATCAAGCTATGTTTTTTGCATATGATGCACCTGCCAGCAGTTTCTCATGTATGTTGTATGCCAGTAATAATAATGATCAAACTAACGTGAAAGCGACTATCGATGGTTCGAGTGATGGTATTACCTGGACAAATATAAAAAGCTATTCTAATGATTTGCCAAAGAATAATGCTACAGATGAAGAGAAAACCGTACAAGTAGCCCTTGATAAAGATTACAGATATGTCCGAGTAATTATGACTGAAAATAAGAGTGGTAGCACTGATCCTAATATTTCGGTCAATAAATTTTCTGTAACAAGTAACATTGGCACATCCATTTCTTCTGATAGCGAAGACGCATCTGAGATATATTTAAAAGACAATAAATTGGTTTTAGATAACCTAGATGCTTCTGTTTTTTCTATTTTCAATATGTCTGGACGGATCGTGAAAAAATCTGCTGTGCAATCTAACGAAATAACTCTCGATGGATTGAATAACGGGATATATGTTGTTGCTGTTACTTTGACAAACGGTAAAACAATACACAAGAAGATCGTACTATAATTATTTTGCAGGATTGTTTAGTTCTCATGTTTTAGTGTAAATATCAACTGTCAGGTTGAACTGAATGTTCTGATGTTAACTAGTACTAAATAACCGTTACAGGTTTATAAAACAAAAATGGAGATTTATCGGAGAGTAACAAGTCTAAACTTGTTGCTCTCTGTCTTTTGATAGACTCTGATTTTGACTTGTTTTTGGCTATGCATTTGTTCAGGAGTTTTCATACAACAAGATTAAGTTGCCTAACTCATTCAAATTAAAATAGAGCATGTTGCAATTAGATATTTTGATATCGAACACACGTTAGATGCCAATACTGTTAGAAATAGAGCTAATTATATATCCGTAGGGTATAAATAAGAACAGGAATCAGAAAAAGAAACTCTCTGGTTTACATTGATACACAGCTCTTTCTAATTATTCATTTTCTTTATCAATATATTCGCGCTTATAAATGCTCACACACAGGCAAAATAACGAGAGAAGTAAAGGGCCAAAGATGACGCCCCAGAAACCAAAAAGTGAGAGCCCGATGATGACTCCGAAAATTGTGATCAGGGGATGCGTATTCGCCAGCTTTTTTTGTAAAAGGAATCTGACGAGGTTGTCTGATCCTCCGATAGCCAAACCTCCATATATGGCTAGTCCTATCGCACCCAGCCAATGACCTGTAATTGCCAGATAGATGGCTGCTGGAAGCCATACGATGGTGGTTCCTACAATTGGCAGAATGGTAGAAAAACAGGTTAGAACTGCCAATACTAAAGCATTTGGAACTCCGAATACTAAATATCCGGCAAAAGCGACGACTCCTTGTATGGCAGCCAAGAGAGGTATTCCTACTGCATTTGAGAATGTGATGGTTTTGGCTTCCTTCAGAATATCTTTCTTGATGTCTTTTCTGAATGGCAAAAGGTCTGTTATGTATGCTTCCATATCTTTACCGCCGATCAGCAGGAAATAAAGGACAAAAAGCATGATGAGGGCATTCACTGTGAACGAACTGATGCTGTCTAAAGCTATTTGAAGAATAACCGATGCTTTGCTTGTGATCTTGGAAATATTGCTAGGTTCAAGCAGATTATATCCGGTTTTGGCGTGAATGGTGTCTACACTCGCCTGAACTTCGTTCAGTATTATTTGTGGATCGAGATTCACCTCTTGTAATTTACTTATAAGCAACCATACGACTGCTGTTATAGGTATGATGAAACATAGAAAAACCTCTACGAGAATGAGTGATGCGGTCAAACTTTTGTTCACCCTCTTTCGCTCGGTGAGTTTTCTCATTTGTCCGCGCACCATGACGTATATAGTAAATGCACCAAGAAACCCACTCAAATAAGTGATCATTTGGAAGAAAATGAGTGCTCCCAGAATGAGAATGACAAATAGGAGCAAGAATTTCCACTTATTATATGCTATCTCCATAAAAAACTATTTATTGATATTTTGCATGTAAATATAGCGAATGTATTTTGTATATTTGTGCTCATTTTTAAGGAAACAGATCGATTACTAAATGTCTCAATTATTAGATAGACTAGAAGCCTTAGTGGTGCGTTACGAGGAAATAAGTACGCTGATAACGGATCCTGCCGTCATATCGGACATGAAGCGTTATGTGAAACTGAACAAAGAATATAGCGACTTAGGGAAAATCGTAGATGCACGCAAAGAGTATGTGCAGGTTTTGACCGGAATTGATGAAGCTAAGTCGATTCTCGAATCGGAGAGCGATCCCGAATTGCGTGAGATGGCAAGAGATGAACTCAATGCCTGTCTGCAACGCCAACCTTTGTTGGAAGAAGAAATAAAAATTCTGCTTGTCCCGTCCGATCCGCAGGATGCCAAAGATGCGATAATGGAAATAAGAGGCGGCACAGGTGGCGATGAAGCAGCTATTTTTGCGGGTGATCTTTACCGTATGTATCAAAAATATTGTGAAGAAAAAGGTTGGAAAACTGAAATGACAAGTTTTACTGAGGGCACATCCGGAGGATTCAAAGAAATTATTTTTACCGTTACGGGAGAAGGTGTATATGGCATTTTGAAATATGAATCGGGAGTACATCGTGTGCAGCGGGTTCCTGCCACCGAAACTCAGGGACGTGTGCATACTTCGGCAGCAACTGTTGCCGTGTTGCCCGAAGCCGAAGAAGTGGATGTGGAAATAAATCCGGCTGATATAGAAATGCAGACAGCACGATCGAGCGGTGCCGGTGGACAGAATGTGAACAAGGTGGAAACCAAGGTACAGCTTACTCACAAACCTTCGGGTATAGTGGTTGTGTGTCAACAAGCCCGTTCACAATTGGCCAATAGGGAATTGGCTATGCAGATGCTGAGAACAAAGTTGTATGATATAGAATTGTCTAAATATCAGGACGAAATTGCGTCAAAGCGCAAAACTATGGTTTCGACAGGTGACCGTTCGGCAAAGATCCGCACCTACAATTATCCGCAAGGGCGTGTAACGGATCACCGTATCAACTTGACTTTATATAATCTTCCGTCAATTATGGACGGAAATCTTCAACCTATTCTGGATCAGCTGATAATTGCCGAAAATGCTGAACGGCTAAAAGAAAGTGAACTATAATTCTGAGTATACTATAAATAATGAAATGACAAAGCAAGAATTATTTGAAAACATAAAAAAGAAACGATCATTTCTTTGTGTTGGACTAGATACTGATATAAATAAAATACCTAAACATCTACTTGAAGAGGAAGATCCTGTTTATGCTTTCAATAAAGCTATTGTAGATGCAACAGCTCCTTTCTGTGTGGCATATAAGCCCAATTGTGCTTTTTATGAAAGTCAGGGTGTGAGTGGTATCATAGCATTGGAAAAAACGATAGAATATATCCGCACCAAATATCCCGACCAGTTTATCATACTGGATGCGAAGCGTGGCGACATCGGTAACACATCAGATATGTATGCCGTATCAGCTTTTCAGCACCTTAAAGCAAATGCGGTGACTGTGGCTCCGTATATGGGAGAAGATAGTGTGAAACCTTTTCTTGCATATCCCGGAAAATGGGTGATATTGCTCGCTTTGACGTCAAACAAAGGTTCTGCTGATTTTCAACTAGAGAAGGATGCCAGCGGAGAGCGTTTGTTTGAAAAAGTACTGAAAAAATCGCAAGAGTGGGGCACGGACGAGCAGTTGATGTTTGTTGTTGGTGCAACGCAGGGTTCTATGTTTGCTGATATAAGAAAATATGCGCCAAATCATTTTCTCTTGGTGCCCGGTGTTGGAGCGCAGGGCGGAAGTCTTGCCGAGGTAGTGAAATATGGGATGAACAGCCAATGTGGATTACTTGTGAACTCGTCCCGGGCAATCATTTATGCTAATTCGTCTTATGATTATGCTGATGATGCAAAGCAGGAAGCAAAAAAGCTACAAACCGAAATGAGCGGATATCTGAAAGATTTTTTATAAGAACATGGTAGACCGACGATAGACAAATATGAGAAGAGATTTTGCTTAGAAAAACAGAGTCTCTTTCTTTTTGCTCATAGTTGATTCTGTTTTAACTATATATGCTGTATAATACATCGAAATAATTAAATAATTATTGCAATTAGATAATACCTTTTGTTATATTTGTGCTATGAGATGTTAATAAAATCTGTTTAACTTTAAAATAAAAAGCACATGGCTACCATAAAACCGTTTAAAGGCATCCGACCACCTAAATCAATTGTGGAAGATGTGGTTTCCCGACCTTACGATGTGTTAAGTTCTCTCGAAGCCCGTCTCGAAGCAGAGGGAAATGAGAAATCTTTATACAGAATCATTAAACCTGAAATAGATTTTGAAGATGATGTGGATGAACACGATCCGGAGGTTTACGAACGTGCTGTTGAGAACTTCAACAAATTTCAAGAAAAAGGATGGTTGGTACAAGATCCCAAAGAGAACTATTATGTTTATGCGCAGACTATGAATGGCAAAACACAATATGGATTGGTTGTTTGTGCCCATGTGGACGATTATTTGCAAGGTCATATAAAAAAACATGAACTGACTCGAAGCGACAAGGAAGAAGACCGGATGAAACATGTCCGTGTGAATGATGCCAACATTGAACCTGTATTTTTTGCATACCAACATAATGAAGGTTTGGATAAACTCATCAAAAGAGTGATCGCATCACCTGCCGAGTATGATTTTGTTACATCCGACGGGTTTGGTCATCATTTTTGGGTCATAGACAATGAGGGTGACATCAAATTCATCACAGAAACTTTTTCAAAAATACCTGACTTATATATTGCTGATGGTCATCATCGTTCGGCTGCCGCTGCACTGGTTGGAGCTGAAAAAGCCCGACAAAATCCTGCTCATAAAGGCAATGAAGAATATAATTACTTCATGGCTGTTTGTTTTCCTGACAATCAGTTGAATATTATAGATTATAATCGGGTGGTTAAAGACTTGAATGGGCTCTCTCCTGCTGAATTTGTGGAACGGTTAAAGCATCGGTTTTTAGTGACAGAATTTGGTAGTGACATGGCAAAGCCCAGAGGACTACATCATTTTTCTATATATGTGGATGGAAAATGTTATGGACTGATAGCCAAAAAAGGAACCTACGACGACCATGATCCCATCGGCGTATTAGATGTGACCATTTCGTCGAAATATATTTTGGACGAGATCTTGAATATAAGAGATCTCCGTACAGATAAGAGAATTGATTTTGTAGGTGGAATCCGAGGTTTGAAAGAACTCAAAAAACGTGTCGACAGTGGTGAGATGGCGATGGCTTTGGCTCTCTATCCTGTTACAATGAAGCAATTGATGGATATCGCTGACACCGGAAATATTATGCCTCCCAAAACAACATGGTTTGAGCCCAAACTTCGTTCCGGTTTGGTGATACACAAATTATCCTAAATTGTTATTGGAGCATCCATTTGAATTTACTATTATGAGATTTGCAGAAAAGAAAGAGCGATATTCCTATATTATCTTTGCGTTATTTTCATTTGCGTTTTGTTATTTATATACGCAGGCATCACCATTCCATTTCTACAATGCTTCTCCGGATCCCAATGCCTATTTTTCGATGGGAAAAGGATGGGTGAACGGATACATACCTTATAGAGACACATTTGATCAAAAAGGTCCTGTCCTGTATATCGTATATGCCATTGGATATTTGCTTTCAAATGATAATTTTTATGGTATGTATGTCATCCAATCAATTTTTCTGCTGATAAGCATGATTATAGCTTATAAACTGTCGCGAATTTTTGTTTCACCGGCCTGTGCTTTCTCATTATCGGTTATCTATCCGGCTCTGCTGGGGGTGCTATCTTTTGCAGGAGGAACAGCCGAAGATTTGGTATCGACATTTCAAATCGCAGGCTTATATCTCTTTGTCCGCTACTTCAGGTCTGGTAATCAATCGAATGTCCGGGATAGTTTTATGCAAGGCATTTTGATAGGGTTTGTCTTTTTGATTAAATTTAATCTTATTTTATTTTGGTTTTTTCCCTTAATGGCTATATTCATAGTACTTGCCTGTGAACGGAAATACCGATTGCTGTTAAAGCATCTCGGAGCATGTTGTTTTGGATTCATCCTTGTGTTAGTGCCCTTTGCCTGTTACTTTTTGTTGGTAAAAGGATTTTCCGATTTTATCGACTGTTATTTTATTTTCAATTTTAAGTATGCTGCAGGAAATACCGTACCCGTGTCGTTCCTGTTGGGAAACTTCAAGAATTATATCAAATATCATTGGCTGATTTTCACAGTCATGTGTAGTGGCGTTCTCTATTTCACTTTTTTTTCAAAGCAGATCAGTTCTAATATATTATACAGGTTAAGCATTCTGTTATCATTTGCATCTGTTGTTTGCATGGTTATACCGAGCATGCATAGTTATTATTATATTGCTCTTAATGTGTTTTCATTCTTCGGTCTTTTGGCGATTGCTACCTTTGCCGAAAAATACTTTGCAAAGAGATCATTAAAATATGTTGCAATGCCGTTGTCGGTTGTGGTAGGCTTGCTGTTGGGTTACACAATGAAAAGGAATTTATTTCAATATGACAAAACTGAGCGGAGACAACAACTTTCTTTACTTATTGATGAAATAAAAAAAGAAAAAGGTGCAACAGTGTTGAATTTGGGGCTTTCGGGATACGTGGAGACATATAATGGAATCAATCCTACATTTAAATATTTTTTTTATCCGAATGTAGATCCAGATATAATGCCTGATATAAGAGCCACACAGAATGAATATATTAAAAATAAAGAACCAATGTTTATTTTTATTAGTACAAGCAGTCCATTTTGTAAAAAATATTATGACCATTATGAACCTCTGCATAAGAATTACATTTTGGTTAAAAAGGTAATGGATAAATTGGAGTGTAATGAATATTTTTTGTATAAAAGACTGTAACTTTGTGGGGGATGAATAATTAATATAAAAAAAGAAATATATGTACGGGAAGTTTCAAACCTATTTGCAAAGTGAACTGGCCTCAATAGAGGAACAAGGCTTATTCAAGAAAGAACGGATAATAGTTTCACCACAAAGTGCTGAAATAAAAGTAGAATCAGGACAGGAAGTCCTGAATTTTTGTGCAAATAATTATCTTGGCTTGTCGGACAATCAAGAATTGATTGACGCAGCCAAAAAGGCATTGGATGAGCGAGGGCTTGGAATGTCGTCGGTGCGGTTCATCTGTGGCACTCAAGATATCCACAAAGAATTGGAGCAAAAAATAGCAGATTTTTTCGGAACAGAAGATACGATATTATATGCTGCCTGTTTCGACGCAAATGGAGGTGTTTTTGAACCTCTGTTTGGAGAAGAAGACGCTATCATATCCGATTCGCTCAATCATGCTTCCATTATAGACGGAGTGCGTCTTTGCAAGGCGAAAAGATATAGATATGCCAATGCGGATATGGAAGACCTCGAAACCTGTCTGCAAAAAGCTCAGGAACAACGCTTTCGGATTGTGGTTACTGATGGTGTTTTTTCTATGGACGGTAATGTTGCACCATTGGATAGGATATTGGAACTTGCTGAAAAATATGATGCTCTTGTGATGGTAGACGAAAGTCATTCGGCTGGAGTTGTTGGTAAGACCGGGCGCGGAGTGACAGAATTATATAATAGTAGGGGCAAAGTGGATATAATAACAGGAACGCTGGGTAAAGCATTTGGTGGAGCCATAGGTGGGTTCACTACCGGAAAAAAGGAGGTAATAGCAATGCTTCGCCAACGTTCACGTCCTTATCTATTTTCTAACTCTATTCCACCAATGGTTGCCGGAGCTGGTATCCGTATGTTTGAAATGATGAACGAAAATAATGACAGGCAAAATAAACTTCATGAGAATGTGGAATATTTTGTGTCGCATATGCAAGCTGCAGGATTTGATATTAAACCTACGCAATCTGCCATCTGTGCAGTGATGCTCTATGATGCAAAATTGTCACAGGATATGGCAGCAAAACTGCTGAATGAAGGTATTTATGTGACAGGATTCTATTATCCCGTTGTGCCCAAAGGTGAAGCACGTATTCGTGTGCAACTATCAGCAGCACATGAGAAAGAACACTTGGATAAATGTATTACCGCATTCACGAAAATAGGCAAGGATTTGAAAGTTATATAAAATAATTTATGAAAAAGATACTCTTTACGGGTTGTGGTGGACAGATCGGATCGGAACTTACGTTGGCTTTCCGTAATGCTTATGGAAGCGACAATGTGATAGCTTCCGATTTGTCGACAAAGGTTAGCAGTGAATTGCGCAATAGCGGACCGTTCATTCAATTGGATGTCTTGGATGCGAAGGCAATTGCCAAGACTGTGGATGAATATGAAATCGGTAGCATTGTGCATTTGGCTGCGATTTTATCGGCAGTTGGAGAAAAAAATCCACAATTGGCATGGAATGTCAATATGAACGGTACGGTCAATGTTCTGGAAGTGGCACGTGAAAAACAAATAGATAAAGTGCTTATCCCCAGTTCTATTGCAGCGTTTGGGCCGGATACACCTAAAGTGATGACTCCACAGAAGACGATACTTCATCCGACTACAATGTATGGCGTGACAAAAGTTGCAATCGAATTGTTGGGAGACTACTACAATCATCGTTTCGGAATGGATATAAGAGGGTTGCGCTATCCCGGAGTGATCAGTCATAAAACACCACCCGGAGGTGGAACCACAGATTACGCTGTTGCCATCTATTTCGATGCTATCAGGCAAAAAAAATATGATTGTTTCCTGAAAGCAGATACCATGCTCCCGATGATATATATGCCGGACTGTTTGCGCGCTACGCTCGAACTGTTTCAGGCAGACAAGTCTCGACTGACATGTGCCACAGGCTATAATGTTGCGGCTTTCAGTACAACTCCGGCAGAGGTGGCCGCATCAATTAAGAAATTTATTCCCGAATTTGAAATTAGTTATACACCAGATTTCAGACAAGAAATAGCTGATTCGTGGACAGATAGCATGGATGACACCGAAGCCCGCAAGGAGTGGGGATGGAAACCTGCGTATGATCTGGATAAAGTGACCGCAGATATGCTGAAAGAAATAAGTGCAAAACAGATTAATATAACACAAGCAGTATGACAAAAAAAACAAAAAAAGGATTGATGATAGGCGGAATCGTTGTTGCCGTCCTGTTGTTATTGATGATTGTTACGCCTTTTCTTTTCAAAGGGCAGATAAAAGAGGCTGTGATCAATACGGCTAATAAGGATTTGAATGCTGAACTTAAAGTAGAAGATTTCGGATTAAATCTTTTTTCCAATTTTCCGAATGCAACACTTTCTCTCAACAACGTTTCGTTGAGCGGAATAAACGATTTTAAGGGAGACACTTTGGTCAAAGCTAAATCGGGTAGTGTTGTTATTAACCTGATGAGCTTGCTTAAAGGTGACTATACGGTGACGAAGATCAATCTCGAGGATGCGAGTGTTTATGCAAAGGTACTTTCGGATGGGCGTGTCAACTGGGATATAGTGAAAACTGACTCAACGGAAGTTAGAAAACCCGAGGAAGAAACTCCATTCAACCTGAGCCTTAAAAAAGTATCACTTAAAAATTGTAACGTAACTTATGACGATCAGCAAGGCGGAATGAAAGTGGTGCTGAAAGGTTGGAACGGCTCACTTTCAGGTGATTTATCTGCCAGTGCAACTACTATAGAAACCGAATCTGTGATTGATGAAGTTTCCTTCATCATGGACAATATTCCATATCTAAGCAAAGTGAAAGCGACTGCTAATGCTTCAGTGAAAGCTGATTTGGACAAGATGAAGTTCACTTTCGAAAAAAGTAGTCTGCAATTGAATGAAATTAAAGCGGCAATAGACGGATCGTTCGCTATGGTAGGCGAAGACGGAATGGACTTCGATCTGAAACTTCAGGCTCCCGATACAAAATTTAAAG